>DATINN010000412.1:0-9700 GCA_035474175.1 Mycobacteriales bacterium
CGCCGGCGTCCGTACGATCGCCGCCGACGTTCGAAGCGCGGGGTGAGCGGGAAAAGGTGACCAGGTGGGCGTACAGCTGGACGAACTGGACCTGACCCTGCGGCTGAGCCGGGTCGAGGAGGCGCAGCGGCTGGCCGCCGCCCAGACCCGGCTGGTGTGGCTGCGGCTGTCGCTGGGCGGCCAGCTCGGCACCGACCCGCGGCTGGGGCCGCCGCTGTGCATCCTCTTCGAGGGCTGGGACGCGTCCGGCAAGGGCGGCTGCATCAAGCGGCTGGTCGCCCCGCTCGACCCGCGGCACGTCCGGGTCGCCTCCTTCGCCGCCCCGACGTACGACGAGAAGCGGCACCACTTCCTCTGGCGGTTCTGGCCGACGCTGCCGGGCTGGGGCGGCATGGCCGTGCTCGACCGGTCCTGGTACGGGCGGGTCCTGGTGGAGCGGGTCGAGGGCTTCGCCACCGAGCACCAGTGGCGCCGGGCGTACCAGGAGATCACCGAGTTCGAGCGGACGCTGGTGGACGAGGGGATGATCCTGGTCAAGTTCTGGCTGCACCTGTCCGAGGAGGAGCAGCTACGCCGGTTCGAGCGGCGCCAGACCGACCCGCTCAAGCAGTGGAAGCTGACCGACGAGGACTGGCGCAACCGCGACAAGCGGGCCGCGTACGAGGCCGCGGTCGAGGAGATGCTGGACCGGACCGACTCCCCGGCCGCGCCCTGGGTGCTGGTCGAGGGGGACAACAAGCGCTGGGCCCGGGTCAAGGTCGCGGAGACCGCGATCCGCGCGATCGAGGACGGTCTGCGCGCCCGCGGCCTCGAGGTCCCGGCCACGCCCCCCGGCCTGGCCGCCAAGCTGCACGCCTAGCCCGAGATCCGGTCCCAGACCGGCGCGATCAGCTCCTCCAGCGAGCCGCCGGTCGGCGCCGGCAGCAGGTCGAGGGCGATCCGCGCGGCCGCGGGGTTCCCGGTCACGGTCGGGTTGCCGGTGCCGACCCGCGCCGCCACCCCGAGCACGAACAGCACGCCCGCCACCAGGGCCCACTCCGGCGCGCCGAGCGGCACCGAATCGGAAGCCGGCCGCCCGGCCGCGACCGCCCAGGGATCCGGCGCCACGTGCCGGACCGCGCCCACCCCGGTGAAGGCTGCCGCCGCGGCGCACATCGAGCACGGCTCGTGGGTGCTCCACAACGTGTCCGGGCTCAGGTCCCGGTCGGTCGGCACGGCCGCCAGCACGTTCAGCTCGGCGTGCGCCAGCGGCGTGCCCTGCAGCACGTCCGGGCCGCCGGGCGGGTCGTAGGCCCGGTTGCGGCCCTCGGCCACGATCGCGCCGCCGGCGTCGACCAGCACGGCGCCGACCGGCAGTCCACCCGAGGTCAGCGCCGTGTACGCCAGCTCCAGGGCCCGCCGCGGCGCCGCGTCCAGAGCGGCCCAGGCGGCCGCGAAGTTGTCCACAGCAGGGCACCTTAGGCGCCCATTGCTGGACCGTCCGCGTAGCGTGCAGATCGTGAGCGAGCAGTGGATACCGGTGGCCCGATCGGCCGACGTCACGACCGTGCCCCGTCCGGTGCAGGTGGCCGGCCGGCCGTACGTGGCGGTCCGGCCGGCGCCGGACGCGCCGGCCGTCGTGGTCGCCGCGCTCTGCCCGCACCGGCTGGTGCCGCTGACGGCGGCCACGGTCGACGGCGGCCGGCTGCGCTGTGCATACCACGGCTGGGAGTTCGACAGCGCCGGCGCCTGCGTGGTGCTGCCGTCGCTGGGGGAGCAGGCCCACATCCCGCCGCGGGCGCACCTGGCGGCCGCGCCGGAGTCCCGGGAGGCCGACGGCCAGGTCTGGGCCCGGCTCGACGACCTGCCACCGGACGCGCCGGCGCCCACCTTCCTGCGCAACACCGACCCGGCCCTGCGGGCGGCCTGGCACCCGGTGGCGCTGTCGGCCGAGGTCGGCCCGGAGCCGTACGAGGCGATGGTGGTCGGGCAGCCGTACACGCTGCGGCGGGCGGACGGGCTGACCGCGGCGCCGGAGCCGGCCGGGCTGGTCGAGCGCTGGGGCATGGTGTGGCTGGCGCCCGACCCGCCGCGACACCAGCTGTTCGTCGACCCCGACGCCGAGGACGCCGACTTCGTCGGGGCCTGGCTGCCGCCGGCCCGGACCACGGTCAACGCCGGCTTCGTCGCGGACAACTTCCTGGACGTGGCGCACTTCCCGTTCGTGCACACCGGCACGTTCGGCGCCGACGCGGACCGGGTCGTCGAGCCGGCCGAGGTCCAGCTGGAGCCGGGCGGGTTCCGGTCCGTGCAGGAGCAGTGGTTCGACAACCCGGAGGACCCGGGGGTGGCCTCGGGGGAGCGGCCGCTGCGCCAGCGCCGCCGGGCCACGTACGTCTACCGGGCCCCGTTCCAGCTGCTGCTGCGGCTGGAGGAGCTGGACGCCGGGTCGGTGAAGACGATCCTGTTCCTGATGCTGCCGGAGACCGACACCAGCACCCGCATCTACACCAAGATGCTGCTGCACAACATCGGCGGCGAGCTGCGGCCGGGCCCGGAGACGGTCGCCCGCGAGGTCGCGTTCGAGGAGGCCGTGCTGGCCGAGGACCTGCGCCTGCAGGCGGTCGTCACGGTGCCCGGGCTGCCGCTGGACATGCGCACCGAGCTGCACGTCCGGGCCGACCGGCTGGGCGTGGCGCTGCGCCGGGAGCTGGTCCGCTTCCTGGATCGGTGAGGTGGGTAGACCGAGCCTGACCAACCGACGGGAGGCCTGATGGGCAGGGATGTCGAGGCGACGCAGTTCAGTCGCGAGGACCGCACCCGATACCGGCAGAAGGTCCGCCAGTGCCTGGACGTGTTCGAGCGGATGCTGGCGCAGTCGCAGTTCGACTTCGAGAAGCCGCTGACCGGGGTCGAGATCGAGCTCAACCTCGTCGACGAGACCGGCGACCCGGCGCTGCGCAACGCCGAGGTCCTCGACGCGGTGTCGCACGCCGACTTCCAGACCGAGCTGGGCCAGTTCAACGTCGAGATCAACGTGCAGCCGCGCACCCTGGCCGGCGACTCGGTCGGTGAGCTGGAGCGGAGCATCCGCGACACCCTGAACAACGCCGAGGAGAAGGCGGCCGGCACCGGCAGCCACATGGTGATGGTCGGCATCCTGCCCACCCTGACCGAGGCGCAGCTGCGCGGCGACAGCCTGTCCGCCAACCCCCGCTACGCGCTGCTCAACGAGCAGATCTTCGCCGCCCGGGGCGAGGACCTGCAGATCGCCATCGACGGCGTGCAGCGGGTGCAGACCACCGCGGACACGATCGCGCCCGAGGCCGCCTGCACCAGCGTCCAGTTCCACCTGCAGGTCAGCCCGGCCAACTTCCCCCGCTACTGGAACGCGGCCCAGGCCATCGCCGGCGTCCAGGTCGCGCTCGGCGCCAACTCGCCGTTCTTCCTGGGCAAGGAGCTGTGGCGGGAGACCCGGATCCCGCTGTTCGAGCAGGCCACCGACACCCGCAGCGCCGAGCTGGAGGCGCAGGGCGTCCGGCCCCGGGTCTGGTTCGGCGAGCGCTGGATCAACTCGATCTTCGACCTGTTCGAGGAAAACGTGCGCTACTTCCCGGCGCTGCTCCCGCTGGTCGAGGAGGAGGACCCGGCCGCCGTGCTGGACCGCGGCGACGTGCCCCGGCTGGCCGAGCTGATGCTGCACAACGGCACGATCTACCGCTGGAACCGGCCCGTGTACGACGTGGTCCGGGGCAAGCCGCACCTGCGGGTGGAAAACCGCGTGTTGCCGGCCGGCCCGACCGTGGTCGACGTCATGGCCAACGCGGCCTTCTACTACGGCATCGTCCGGGCCCTGGCCGAGGACGACCGTCCACTGTGGAGCCGGATGTCGTTCTCCGCGGCGGAGGAAAACTTCCACACCTGCGCCCGTTACGGGCTGGACGCGCAGGTCTACTGGCCCGGCGCGGGTCAGGTGCCGGTGACCGAGTTGGTGCTGCGCCGGCTGCTGCCGCTGGCGTCGCAGGGGCTGGACCGCTGGGAGGTCGACCCGGCCGTCCGCGACCGGCTGCTCGGCATCATCGAGCAGCGCTGCCTGACCGGCCGCAACGGCGCGTCCTGGCAGGCCGGCACGTTCCACCGGCTGTACGACTCGACCAGCCTGGACCGGCAGGACGTGCTGCGCCGGATGACCAAGGACTACATCGAGCACATGCACAGCAACGAGCCGGTGCACGCCTGGGCTCGGTGAATTGCGCGCCCCAGGCGGGCGCTGATGGCGGCGCCTTCCCTCCGCGCCCTCATCATGGACGCGGTCTGGGGTCGGCGGGGCGCTCCGGTCCAGGCGCCGCCGCGCCCGCCCGGGCGCGCTCGATCTACTTCTTGCGGTTGGCGATCGCGTCGGCGACGAAGCCGAGCCCGATGCCGAGCATCCACACGTCCTTGGCGATCGCGGTGCCCTGCTGGGTCGGGGCCAGGCTGCCCTCCTTGCGCATGCCCGGCGTCTTCAGGTAGAGCCCGACCAGCCCGCCGGCGAAGGCGCTCAGGGCGACGCCGGCCAGCGCGGTCGGCACCACCGGGGTCAGCAGCGCCGCGCCGAGCAGGATCTCGCCGGTGGACAGCAGCTTGGTGAACTGCTGCGGCTCCAGCTTGCCCAGGAACGGATACGCCCCGCTGGCCATCCCGTGCAGCCCGGCCGCGTGCTGCTCGTCCACGGCCCGCTTGCTCAGGCCGGAGTTGAGGATGAAGGCGCCGGTGGCGGCGCGGGGTGCGATGTCGGCGAACTTGACCGGTAGACCCACTGTGCTTCCCTTCGAGGGGCCGAGGTAGTTGCCTTTTCAACTACCTCGTCACCTTGATGCTATGCCCGTACGGGAGCACGCCTACACGGCAGCGGTCCCGGGCGGGCCTAGGGAAGCAGGGCGACCCGGCAGCGCTGCTCGTGCGCGATCGTGCAGGAGTCGCTGGCGACCCAGAGCCCGCGCGGCGTGACGAGCAGGTCCTTGCCGCCGACGCCGCGGGTCTTGGTCGGGTTCCAGGCCGGCAGGGCCAGCCCGGTGCTCGGGTTGATCGCGCCGATACCGGGCCGGCTGACCGCGCCCGGGCCGGCACTGTCGCGACCCTGGGGGTTGTTCAGCCAGCGCTGGTGCCCCTGCACGTACACGGCCTGGTCGGTGACCGCGACCGAGTGCAGCGTGTCGCCGCCGGTGTAGTTGGTCCAGGTCGGCCGGGTCGGGCTCAGGTTGGCCGTCTCGAACCGGGCCGCCACGTCGCACAGCGCCGTGCCGACCTGACCGGTCTGCGGCACGAAGCCGGTCGAGACGAACACGAAGTACGACCCGTCCGGGGAGAAGTCCACGTCCCGCATGTAGTCGGGGAGGTCCGTCGACGCGCACAGCCGCTGCAGCGGCACGTAGTTCCAGGCGCTGACCGCGGCCGAGGTCGCGTTGAGGTCGAGCATGAAGGCGCGCCAGTGGCTCGCACCGCCGACGGTGGTGAAGTTGCCGACGCCGACCAGCCGGGTGCCGGCCGGGTTGACCGCGAACCGGTAGACCTCGGTCGCGCCGGCGTTGGACGCCACCGTGCCGGTGATCGGGATGTTGATGTAGCCGGTGTCGGCGCCGGTGGTCAGGTTGAGGGCCTGGATCCTCTTCGTCGACGTGCCGGAGACGATCAGCCGGCCGTTGACGACCGCCGCCTCGTCGACGTTGCCGTTGAGGTTGGCGTTGAAGGCGGTGTCGACCGCGCCGGTGGTCGGGTTGAGCTTCGCCAGGCCGCGGCGGGCGACGCCGTTGACCGTGCTGAACTTGCCCCCGACGTACAGGGAGGTGCCGGCGGCGACGATGGCCCAGACCTCGCCGTTGAAGCTCGGCGCGAAGGTCGTGGAGACGTTGCCGTTGGCCGCGTTGAAGGCGACGATCCGGTTGCGGGTGAACGTGCCCGTCGGCGTCGTGCCGGCCGCGGCGGTGACCGTCGTGAACGAGCCGCCCGCGTAGAGCATGCCGTTCACCTCGGCCATCTTGTAGACCGCGCCCTGGTTGACGTTGGGCGTGTAGTTGACCGGGTTGGTCGACACCACCCGTCCCAGCGCGATCGACGCGTCGGCCGTCCCGCTGCCGACGACGGCCATGGTGACCGCGATCGACCCGGCGGCGATCCCGCGCAGCAACGTTGCCCGGATGCCCATGTGTCCCCCCACCCCCGCACTTGCGGGAACCGTCCCCACCGACGGCTCCGACCGCAGAATAGGACGGTGCGGGGCGCTGGAACGTGACTTTGGCCAGAAGCTGCGCTATGGAGTCACTTGGTTACTATCCGTGTGATCAGAACACGACAACCGATCGCAGGACGTCCCCGTGGTGCATGGCGGCGAACGCGTCCTCGACCTCGTCGATGGTGATCGTGGCCGAGACGAACCGGTCCAGGTCGAGGCGGCCCTGCTTGTAGAGGTCGATCAGCATCGGGAAGTCGCGGGAGGGCAGGCAGTCGCCGTACCAGGACGACTTGAGGGAGCCGCCGTGGCTGAAGAAGTCGAGCAGCGGCATCTCCAGCCGCATCTCCGGGGTCGGCACGCCGACCAGCACCACCGTCCCGGCCAGGTCCCGCGCGTAGAACGCCTGCTGGTACGTCTCGGGCCGGCCGACCGCGTCGATCACCACGTCGGCGCCGAAGCCGCCGGTCTTGCGCTTGATCGCCTCGACCACGTCCTCCTCGGACGCGTTGACCGTGGTGGTCGCGCCCAGGCTCAGGGCCGCGCCGAGCTTGCGGCGGTCGACGTCCACGGCGATGACCTCCCGCGCCCCGGCCAGCACCGCCCCGGCCACCGCGGCCGCGCCGACCCCGCCGCAGCCGATCACCGCGACCGTGTCGCCGCGGGTCACCCCGCCGGTGTTGATCGCGGCGCCGATGCCGGCCATCACGCCGCAGCCGAGCAGGCCGGCCACCCGGGCCGGCGCCGCCGGGTCGACCTTGGTGCACTGCCCGGCCGCCACCAGCGTCTTCTCCGCCAGCGCGCCGATGCCGAGGGCGGGGCTGAGCGCGGTGCCGTCGGCCAGCGTCATCTTCTGGTCGGCGTTGTGGGTGTCGAAGCAGAGCCACGGGCGGCCGCGGGCGCAGGCCCGGCAGACGCCGCAGACGGCCCGCCAGTTGAGGATCACGTAGTCGCCGACGGCGAGGTCGGTGACGCCGTCGCCCACCGCGCTGACCAGCCCGGCAGCCTCGTGCCCGAGCAGGAACGGGTAGTCGTCGGAGATGCCGCCCTCCCGGTAGTGCAGGTCGGTGTGGCAGACGCCGCAGGCCTGCACGTCCACCACGGCCTCGCCCGGACCGGGATCCGGGACCAGCACGGTCTCCACCGTCACCGGCTCGCCCTTGCCCCGGGACACCACGCCGCGCACCTCAGTCGCCACGTCGCTACCTTAGAACGGTGTCTCGGCCCCGCGCCGGTGGGTAGGCCCACTCCCATGAGCAACCTGAACAACCCGCACGAGCTGGAGCAGGACGCCGACGAGATCACCATCCCGGAGGGGCAGGACACCACCGACGACCGCCCCGAGCACTACATGGACCCGGCGATCCGCGGTTCTGAGTCGGCCGCCGAGCCGATCCCGCAGGACAACGCCGAGCAGCTGGAGTCCGCGCTGCGCGAGGGGGCCGGCTTCCTGCGCATCGCCGACGAGGACTCGGTCAAGCGGGCGCGGCAGCCCACCGAGGACGGTCCCGGCACGTCGCTGAACTAACCTCCGTCCCGTGGCCGGCCCCGTCGCGTTCGTGCTCGGCGGCGGGGGCCTGCTCGGGGCGCACGAGGTCGGGATGCTGCGCGCCCTGCTCGAAGCGGGCGTGGTCCCCGACCTCATCGTCGGCACCTCGGTCGGCGCCCTGAACGGCGTGGTCGTGGCCGAGGACCCGACGCCGGCGGCGGCCCGGCAGCTGGCCTCCCTGTGGCTGGACCTGGACTCCAGCGACCTGTTCGCGGGCTCGGTGTTCGGGCGGCTGTCCACGCTGGCCCGGACCCGGACCTCGCTGCACACCGACCAGCCGCTGCGGGACGCGCTCACCCAACACCTGCGCGCCCGCACGTTCGAGGAGCTGTCCGTACGGTTCCAGTGCGTGGCGGCGAGCGTGGAGCGGGCGGCCGAGCACTGGTTCACCCGCGGGCCGCTGGTGGAGGCGGTGCTGGCGTCCTGCGCGGTGCCCGGGCTGCTGCCGCCGGCCCAGGTCGACGGGTCCACGTACCTCGACGGCGGGCTCGTGCACAGCATCCCGGTCGGGCGGGCCGTCGCCCTGGGCGCCACGACGCTGTACGTCCTGCAGGTCGGCCGGATCGAGCAACCGCTGACCGCGCCGCAACGGCCGTGGGAGGTGGGGCTGGTCGCGTTCGAGGTGGCGCGGCGGCACCGGTTCGCGGCCGACATGGCCACGCTGCCGCCCGGGGTGACCGCGCACGTGCTGCCGACCGGGGCGCCGGAGAAGGCGCCGGACCTGCGCAGCCAGCTCAAGTACCGGGACCGGTCCGGGATCGCCCGCCGGATCGACAGCGCGTACGAGGCGACGGTCGCCTACCTGAGCGCCCGGTGAGCCGCCGGTGAGCCGGCCGCTTCCACCGCCGCTGGTGCGGCGGGTGGTGACCGTGCCGCTGGCGCTCGCCGCCCTGCCGGTGCTGGTCGCGACGCTGCCGCTGTGGGTGCTGACCGGCGCGGTCAGCTCACCGTTCCTGCCCGGGAAGTGGCGGGGGCTGCGGCTGCTGTGGTTCGGGATCGTCTGGTTCGCATGCGAGTGGGTGGCGATCGGCGCGCTGGGCTGGATGTGGGTGCGCTCCGGTTTCGGCCGCCGGCTGGCCACCGAACGCTGGCAGCAGGCCCACTACCGCCTGCTCGCCTGGATCCTGGAGCACATCTACCGGACCGCGCGCTGGACGTTCCGGCTGCGGGTGGTCGGCTCCGGCGACGGCGAGCCGATCCGCCGGGACCGCCCGCTGCTGGTGCTGTGCCGGCACGCCGGCCCGGGTGACTCCGTGCTGCTGGTCCGCACGCTGGTCTCGCTGGCGCAGCTGCGCCCCCGGATCGTCCTGAAGGACGCGCTCCAGCTCGACCCGACCGTCGACCTGCTGCTCAACCGGCTGCCGAGCCGCTTCATCACCCCGCACCCGGACGTCGCCGACGACGTCACCGCGGCCATCGCCGCCCTCGCGGCCGGGGCCGGGGCCGGCGACGCGGTGATCATCTTCCCGGAGGGCGGCAACTTCTCCGAGCGCCGCCGCTCCCGGGCCATCGAGCGGCTGCGCGGCCTCGGCCACGCCGACGAGGCCGCCAAGGCCGAGCGCATGCACAACCTGATGGCGCCCAAGCCCGGCGGCACCCTGGCCGCGATGGCGGCCGCCCCGACCGCGGACGTCCTGCTCGTCGCCCACGAGGGGCTGGAGGACCTGTCGTCCGTGGCCGACCTCTGGCGCGGCCTGCCCATGGACGACGTCGTCGAGGTCAAGTGGTGGCTGGTCGAGTCCGAGGAGCTGCCCCGCACTCAGCCCGTCGACACCCAGGTCGACTGGCTCTTCGACTGGTGGACCACCCTCGACACCTGGGTGGCCGACCAGCGCACGCACTGATCACATCTGCGCGCGCAGCACGTCGATCTCGGCCCCGGGTTCGGACGGGTCGAAGCCGTGTTCGAGCAGCCAGCGGATGGCGCGGAGGCTGCGCAGCGACCACCAGCCGCGGATCGCGTC
>DATINN010000413.1:0-3093 GCA_035474175.1 Mycobacteriales bacterium
CGGCGATCCGGTTCAGTAGGGTCCGGACGTGGTCAGCACCGTGTACCTCGCCGCGCTCGAGCCCGACACCGGCAAGTCGGTGATCGCGCTCGGGATGATGGAGGTGCTGGCCGCCCGCACCGACCGGGTCGGCTTCTTCCGCCCCATCCTCGGCGACGGCCCCGACCCGCTGGTCGAGCTGATGGTCCAGCGCTACGGCGTGCGGGCCGAGCCGCAGGGCGTCACCTACGCGCAGGCCCAGCACCTGACCCCGGACGAGCTGGTCAGCACGGTGGTGGAGCGGTTCCGGGCGCTGGCCCGGGACTGCGACGCGGTGCTGTGCGTGGGCAGCGACTTCACCGACGTGTCGGCCGCGACCGAGTTCGCGCTCAACCGGCGGCTGGCCGGCAACCTGGGCGCCGGCGTGCTGGCCGTGGTGTCCGGGCGGGGCAAGAACGCGGCCGAGGTGGTCGCCGCGATCCGGTTCGCCCGGGCCGAGCTGGCCGAGTCCGCGGTCGTCGGCGTGGTCGCCAACCGGGTCGACCCGGACGCGGTCGAGGAGGTCCGGGCGGCCACCGACGCCTACGTCGTCCCGTACGCGGCCGTGCTGGTGGAGCCGACCGTCGGTGAGGTGGCCGCGCAGACCGGCGCCCGGGTCCTGGTCGGCGACTCCGAGGAGCTCGACCGCGACGTCCGGGCCGTGGTCGTCGCCGCGGCCACCCTGCCGACCGTGCTCGACCACCTGACCGAGGGCGCGCTGGTGCTGACCCCGGGGGACCGGTCCGAGATCGTGCTCGGCATGCTGGCCGCCGCCGTCTCGCCGAACGCCCCGCACGTCAGCGGCCTGCTGCTGACCACCGGGCTGGTGCCGGACCCGCGGGTGCAGCGGGTGCTGGACGGGCTGGCCCCGCACACGCCGGTGCTGGCCGTCGAGACCGACACGTTCACCACCGCGCAGGCGGTCGGCCGGGTCCAGGGGCAGCTGTCCGGGCGCAAGATCCCGGCCGCGCTCGGGCTGGTCGAGCGGCACGTCGACTTCGTCGAGCTGGCCCGCCGGGTCGAGGTGACCCGCTCGGCCCGGGTGACCCCGCTGATGTTCGAGTACGACCTGGTCGAGCGGGCCCGGGCCGACCGCCGGCACATCGTGCTGCCGGAGGGCACCGACGACCGGGTGCTGCGGGCGACCGAGGTGCTGCTGCGGCGCGGGGTCGCCGCGATCACCCTGCTCGGTCCGGTCGCCCAGGTCCGGACCCGGGCCGCCGCGCTGGGCCTGGACATCGAGGCGGCCACGGTCCTCGACCCGCTGGCGAGCCCGGACCTGCGCGAGCGGCTGGCCGCCCGCTACGCGCAGGTCCGCGCGCCCAAGGGCGTCACGCTGGAGCAGGCCCGCGACATCGTCACCGACGTGAGCTACTTCGGCACGCTGATGGTGGCCGAGGGCCTGGCCGACGGCATGGTGTCCGGGGCCGCGCACACCACCGCGCACACGATCCGGCCGGCGTTCGAGGTGGTCAAGACGGTGCCCGGGGTCCGCACGGTGTCCAGCGTCTTCTTCATGTGCCTGGCCGACCGCGTCCTCGTCTACGGCGACTGCGCGATCATCCCGGACCCGACGGCCGACCAGCTGGCCGACATCGCCGTCTCCTCGGCCGCGACCGCCCGGCAGTTCGGGGTCGAGCCGCGGGTCGCGATGCTGTCGTACTCGACCGGCACCTCCGGGTCCGGCGCGGACGTGGACAAGGTCCGGGCCGCGACCGCGCTGGTCCGGGAGCGGGCGCCGGAGCTGCCGGTCGAGGGGCCGATCCAGTACGACGCGGCGGTCGACGCCAGCGTGGCCGCGGCGAAGCTGCCGGGGTCGGCCGTGGCCGGGCAGGCCACCGTGTTCGTGTTCCCGGACCTGTCCTCGGGCAACAACACGTACAAGGCCGTGCAGCGGACGGCCGGTGCGGTGGCGGTCGGGCCGGTGCTGCAGGGGCTGCGCCGGCCGGTCAACGACCTGTCCCGCGGCTGCACGGTGGCCGACATCATCAACACCGTCGCCATCACCGCGATCCAGTCGATGCAACAGCCCGGCTGACCAGACTGTCGTAGCAGTCGTGACCGAGTCCGAGCGCGAGGAGTTCCGCGCCTACGTCGCCGCCCGCGGGGCCGCGCTGCTGCGGACCGCCGTGCTCATCACCGGCGACCGCGGGCTGGCCGAGGACCTGGTGCAGACCGCGCTCGTCCGCACGTACGGGTCGTGGGGGCGGATCCAGCGCCGGGAGGCGGTCGACGCGTACGTCCGGCGGGTCATGGTGAACACCTACGTCAACTGGTGGCGCCGGCGCTGGCGGGGTGAGCTGCCCACGGAGTCGCTGCCGGAGCGGCCCGCGCCGGACGCGCTCAGCCGCGTCGACGACGGGCTCTCGCTGCACGACGCGCTGGCCCGGCTGCCGCGGCGGATGCGGGCGGTCGTGGTGCTGCGCTACTACGACGACCTGCCCGACCGGGAGATCGCCGCCATCCTCGGGTGTTCCACCGGGACCGTACGCAGCCAGGCGTCGCGCGCGCTGGACAAGCTGCGCTCCGACGGCGCGCTGGCGCTGGACTTCGAGAGGGGCGGGCGATGAGCGAGCAGGAGCTGCGTGACCGGCTGCACGCGTCGGTCGACGCGATCGAGCCCCCCGCCGACCTGGCCGCGCGGGCCGAGCGGGGCTGGCGCCGGCGCCGCCGCACCACCGTGGCCGGCGCGTCGCTGGCCGTGCTGGCCGTCGTCGGCGGGGTGGTCGCCGCCCTGCCGCGGTCCGCCCCGGCCCCGGTCGTGGCCGGCCCGGCGCACGTCGAGGAGGGTTGCGTGGAGCTGCCGGCCCCGGCGGCGGCCCGGCCGGCGGCCGACCTGTCGGGGTGGACGTACCAGGGTGACCCGGCGCTGCGGGCGAAGGTCGCCGCGGTGGCCCCGGCCGCCGTCCCGCTGCTCGGCTCCCGGACCGCGTCCGAGACCGCCCCCGGCACCTTCGCCTACGCCGTGGCGCTGCGGCAGCCCACCGGCTGGCACGTCCGCATCGGCGCGGCGGCGGAGCAGGACGGGCAGGTGCTCACGCTCGACTCCGTGCTGCTCCCGCTGCCGGCGTCCGG
>DATINN010000414.1:0-1724 GCA_035474175.1 Mycobacteriales bacterium
GCCGGCTGATGTCGAGGCCGAGACCGGCGCCCTGCCCGACGTCCTTGGTCGTGTAGAAGGGCTCGAACGCGTGCGCCCGCACCTCGTCGGTCATGCCGGCCCCGGTGTCGGCGACCTCGACGACCACCCCGGTGCCGGCGGCGCGGGTCGAGAGCCGGAGCGTGCCGGTCCCGGGCATGGCGTCGATCGCGTTGACGACGAGGTGGGTCCAGACCTGGTTGAGCTCGCCGGCGTACGCCTCGATGCGGGGGAGGCCGGGGTCGTAGTCGCGGACCACGGTGACGGCCGCCGGGATCCGCTGGGCCAGCATGACCAGCGTGCTCTCCAGGCCGTCCACGACGTCGGTGCGTTGCAGCGAGGCGCGGTCGAGCTGCGAGTAGGACCGCACGACGGTGATCAGGTCCGAGACCCGCCGGGTGGACTCCTGGACCTCCGCCAGCAGCGCCGTCATCGTCAGCGAGTTGGCCACCCACTCCAGGCCGGCCTCCAGCGGGCCACCGGCGAGGACCGCCGCCACCTTCTCGCACCAGACGACGTCCAGGCCGGCCGCGGCCAGGGGCGGCGCGATCAGCCAGTCCCGCGTGACGCCGTGGTCGGTGAGCCAGTCGGACAGGGCGTCCTCCCGGTCGGCCAGCTCCAGCGGCGTGAGGCCGTCGAGCGCGGGTGCGGCGTCCCGGCGCAACCCGTCCAGCGCGACGAACTGGGCCGCGGAGATCTGCCCCGCCGCGATCCGCCCGAGCGAGGACTGCAACGCCTCGCTCACCTCGCTCAGGGCGCCGGCGGCCCGGGTCGCCGCGGCCGCCGGATTGTTGATCTCGTGCGCGAACCCGGCCGCCAGCGTGCCCAGAGCGACCAGCGACTCGCGCTGCCGCGCCACCGACTCGATGGTGCGGACCGTGCCGAGCAGCCCGCGGATGAGGTGCACCCCGAAGGGCGACCAGCTCTGCGACAGCTGCCCCAGCGCCTCGGCCGACACCCGCAGCACCCGGCCGCCGGTGACGGCCCGGCCGGTCGCCAGATAGACGCCGTACGGGTCCCAGGCGCGGAAGCCCCCGGCCCACCGGCCGGGCGACTCCATCACCGCCACGGCCGCCTCCTCGTGGCCGACCCGGCGGACGAGGCTGACCGTGCCGTCGAGCAGCACCCACCAGCTCTCCGCCGGGCGGCCCTCGACGAACAGCTCGTCGCCGGCCTCGAAGCGGACCTCGGTGCCGACCGCGACGAGATCGCCCAGCTGGTCGTCGCTGAGCCCGTCGAACAGGCCCACGCCGCGCAGGTCCCCCACCCTCATCGCCCGACAGTACGGCGGGGGCGGGCGGCGGCAGGGCGCTTCCGGCCGAGTGCTCTACCGGGTCCGGACGTACGCGGGGTCGACGGCCAGGGCGACGAGGCCGGCGCCGCCCTCCAGCGCGTAGAACCAGGCCGGCACCAGCACCTGGCGGTCATCCAGCTCCCGGCGCAGGGCCAGCCCGGGGCGGGCGCCGACGACCTGGCGGGGGACGCCCGGGCCCTGCCGGACCGTGCTGAGCGCCTGCTCCGCGCCGACCAGCGGGTACGCGGGGCCGCCGAGGAGCGGCGGGGCCAGGAAGCCGGTGCCGCCGGCGAGCCGGGCCCGGCCGGCGTACCGCAGCCGGGTCTCCATGCCGGTCGTCGGCAGCTCCCCGACCAGCGGCGCGGCGACGACGTCGAGGGTGCCGCTGGTGGCGGCGTACCGGACCTCGGCC
>DATINN010000415.1:0-3000 GCA_035474175.1 Mycobacteriales bacterium
CGCCCGGCCACCGCGTCCTTGGTCATCGGCGGGTCGGCCAGCTGGCCCAGCTCCTCCAGCGACGCCTGCTTGTGCTCCAGCCGCAGCGTGCCGGCCTGCGCCAGGTGATCGGGCAGGTCCCCGTCCAGGATCTCCAGCGCCCGGGCCACCCGGGCGCCCGCCGCCACCGCGGCCCGGGCCGACCGGCGCAGGTTGGCGTCGTCGAAGTTGGCCAGCCGGTTGGCGGTGGCCCGGACCTCGCGCCGCATCCGCCGCTCCTCCCAGGCCAGCACGCTCTCGTGCGCGCCGAGCCGGGTCAGCAGCGCGCCGATGGCGTCGCCGTCCCGGACCACCACCCGGTCGACCCCGCGGACCTCGCGCGCCTTGGCCTGGATGCCCATCCGGCGGGCCGCGCCGACCAGGGCCAGCGCCGCCTCCGGTCCCGGGCAGGTGATCTCCAGCGAGGAGGACCGGCCCGGCTCGGTCAGCGAGCCGTGGGCCAGGAACGCGCCCCGCCAGGCCGCCTCGGCGTCGCACACCCCGCCGGAGACGACCTGCGGCGGCAGCCCGCGCACCGGCCGGCCGCGCTGGTCGAGCAGCCCGGTCTGCCGGGCCAGCCCCTCGCCGTCCTTGACCACCCGGACGATGTAGCGGTTGCCCTTGCGCAGCCCGGACCCGGCCAGCACCTGCACCTCGCTGGCGTGCCCGTACACCTCGGCGATGTCCCGGCGCAGCCGGCGGGCGGTGGAGCCGGTGTCCAGCTCGGCCTCCACCACCACCCGGCCGCCGACGATGTGCAACCCGCCCGCGAACCGCAGCAGCGCGGAGATCTCCGCCCGCCGGTCGCACGTCTTGGTCACCGACAGCCGGCTCAGCTCGTCCTTGACGGACGCCGTCATCGCCACTGGCGTACCCCCGCTTCCTGTCCCCCGTCGAACCCCGAACCGGCCGGGACGGCCGGGCCTTCCCCTAGCACCTGCTGGAACGCCGCCGCCAGCCGCTGCGGGTCGTGCCGCGGGGTCCCGTCCCCGGCCGCGACCGGGGCCAGCACCAGGCGGGCACCGAGCGCGGACACGCCGGACATCAGACCACGCGCGTCGGTCACCGCGTCGGTGTCGGCGACGACCGCGTCCACCCGGAGGCCGGGCGCGTGGGCCGTCAGCACCTCCAGGTACTGCTGCGGCGAGAACCCGGCCGTCTCCCCGGGCTGGGCGGCCAGGTTGAGCGCCACGACCCGGCGCCCGCGGGTGCCGACCAGCGCCTCGAGCAGGTCCGGGACCAGCACGTGCGGCAGCACGCTGGTGAACCAGGACCCCGGCCCGAGCACCACCAGGTCGGCCTCCCGCACCGCCAGCACGGCCTCGGCGCAGGCCGGCGGCGCCGCCGGCACCAGCGAGACCGACTCCACCCGGCCGACCGTGGTCGCCACCGCGACCTGGCCGCGGATCCGCCGTACCCGGGCCGGGTCGGTGTCGTCGAGCCCGGCCACCGCGGCCGAGATCTCCAGCGGCCGCGGGCACATCGGCAGCACCCGGCCGACCGCGCCGACCATCCGGGCCACCGTGTCCAGCGCCGCGACCGGGTCGCCGAGCGTCTCGGCCAGGCCGGTCAGCAGCAGGTTGCCGACCGGGTGGCCGGCCAGCGCGCCGGTGCCGCCGAAGCGGTGCTGCAGCACGTCGGCCCAGGTGTGGCCCCACTCGTCGTCGCCGGCCAGCGCGGCCAGCGCCATCCGCAGGTCGCCCGGCGGCAGCGCGCCCAGCTCGCGGCGCAGCCGGCCGGAGGAGCCGCCGTCGTCGGCCACCGTGACCACGGCCGTGACGTGCGGGGTGAGCCGGCGCAGCGCGGCCAGCGAGGCGGCGAGACCGTGCCCGCCGCCCAGCGCCACCACGCGGGGCGGGTTACTCACGCCCCAGGTCCCGGTGCGCCACCGTGGTCTGCACCCCGTCGCCGACCAGCCGCTTGGCGATCTCCTCGGCCATCGCCACCGACCGGTGCTTGCCGCCGGTGCAGCCGATGGCCAGCGTCAGGTAGCGCTTGCCCTCGCGCTGGTAGCCGGCCCCGACGAGCCGCAGCAGCTCGGTGTAGACGTCCAGGAACTGGCCCGCGCCCTCCTGCGACAGGACGTAGTCCCGTACGTCCGGGTCCTGTCCGGTGTGCGGGCGCAGCTCCGGGATCCAGTGCGGGTTGGGCAGGAAGCGCACGTCAGCGACGAGGTCGGCGTCGAGCGGCAGGCCGTACTTGAAGCCGAAGGACAGCACCGTCGCCCGCAGCGCCGGCACCCCGCCCTCGCCGCTGAACTCCCGCTCCAGCTGCCGCCGCAGGTCGTGCACGGACTGCCGGCTGGTGTCCACGACGAGGTCGGCCACCGACGCCAGGTCGCGCAGCAGCTCGCGCTCGGCCGCGATGCCGTCCACCAGCCGGCCACCGCCCTGCAGCGGGTGCGCCCGGCGGTTGCTCTCGAACCGGCGGACGAGGACCTCGTCGGCCGCCTCCAGGAAGAGCACGCGGGGACGGTACCCCCGTTCGTCCAGCTCTCCGATCACACTGCGTAGATCGGCCGAGAACGCACGGCTACGAACGTCGACGACCACCGCGATCCGGGTGACCTCCCCGGAGGTGTGGCTGCCCAGGTCGACCATCGCCGCGATCAGCGACGGCGGCAGGTTGTCGACCACGTAGTAGCCGAGGTCCTCCAGGCACTTGGCCGCGGTGCTGCGGCCGGCCCCGGACAGTCCGGTGACCACGACGACCTCGAGGCCGGTCTCAGCCATCGAGCACCTCCCCGGTGATCGGGTCCACGGCGGGGCCCGGCTGCGCGTCCTCCCGGCTCAGCGCGGCCGAGACCGCCTCCGCGGTCCGCCGCCCCACCCCGGGCACGGCCATGATGTCCTCCACCGAGGCCGCGCGGAGCCGCTTCAGCGAGCCGAACCGGGTCAGCAGCGCCTTCTTCCGCGTCTCCCCCAGCCCCGGCACGCCGTCCAGGGCCGAGGTCGTCATCGCCTTCGACCGCTTCTGCCGGTG
>DATINN010000416.1:0-4823 GCA_035474175.1 Mycobacteriales bacterium
CCGCGCTGTCCGGCGCCCGGATCAAGGCCGACCCGAACGCGCCGAAGGCCGCGCTCAGCTCGGTCAAGGGCAACTTCGGCCACACCAAGGCCGCGGCCGGCATCGCCGGCCTGATCAAGGCCACGCTGTCGGTGCACAACCAGGTCATCCCGCCGGCCACCGGTCACTTCGACCCGCACGAGGCCCTCGAGGACGCGGCCCTGTACGTGCCGAGCGAGGCGGTCGCGTGGCCGGCCGAGCAGCCGATCCGGGCCGGTGTCTCGGCCATGGGCTTCGGCGGCATCAACACCCACATCGCAATCGAGCAGGCGCCGGGCGTGGAGCGCCACGGCGAGCTCGCGCCGCGGATCACCACCGTGGTCAACGGCCGGCAGGACGTGGAGCTGCTGCTGTTCGACGGCGCTGACAGCGACGCGCTGCGGGAGCGGCTGTCCGCCGTCACCGGCCTACTCCCCAAGCTGTCCCTGGCCGAGCTGACCGACCTCGCAGGCCAGCTGGCCGGCGAGCTGTCCGGCGCCCCGCTGCGGGCGGCCGTGGTGGCCACCAACCCCGAGGACGCGGTCGGCAAGATCGAGCGACTGCTGGAGGCGCTCGAGGGTGGCGCCCCGGAGCTGTCCACTGCGGACGGTGTGTTCCTGGACCAGCGGACGGACGCGCCGAAGATCGCGTTCCTGTTCCCGGGCCAGGGTGCGGGTCAGGGCGGCACCGGCGCGATCGGGCGCCGGTTCGCCGCGGCCAAGGCCATCTACGACGCGGCCGACCTGCCCACCGGCGGCGACCAGACCGCCACCGAGGTGGCCCAGCCGCGGATCGTCGCCGGCTCGATGGCGACGCTGGACGTGCTGCGGTCGCTGGGCATCGACGCGGACGCCGCGGTCGGCCACAGCCTCGGCGAGCTGTCCGCGCTGGCCTGGGCCGGCGTGCTGGACGCGGCGGCGGTGCAGACCCTGGCCAAGGCGCGCGGCCAGGTCATGGCCAACGCCAGCGAGGGCGGCGGCGCGATGGCGGGTCTGGCGACCACGCCGGAGCGGGCCAAGCGCCTCTTCGGCGACGACGAGGTCGTCATCGCCGGCTACAACGGCCCGCAGCAGACGGTCATCGCCGGCAACGCCGAGGCCGTCGACCGGGTCTGCGAGCGGGCCAAGGCCGCCGACGTGAACGCGACCCGGGTCCGGGTCTCGCACGCCTTCCACTCGCCGCTGGTCGCCCCCGCGGCCGAGGCGTTCACCGCGTACCTGGCCGAGACGGACTTCGGCCGGCCGGAGCGCAAGGTCGCCTCCACGGTGACCGGCGACTGGCTGGACCCGGACGCCGATCTGGGCGAGCTGCTGCGCGAGCAGATCACCCTGCCGGTGCGCTTCCACGAGGCCGCCGCCAAGGCGGTCGAGGGCGCCGACCTCGTCGTCGAGGTCGGTCCGGGCCGGATCCTGTCCGGTCTGGTCAAGGACATCGCCCCCGGCCGTACGGTGCTGGCGGTCGACTCCGAGAGCACCTCGCTGTCCTCGCTGCTGGCGGTCGTCGGCGCCGCGTTCGTGCTGGGGTCCACTGTGGACACCGCGGCGCTGTTCGCGGACCGGATCGTCCGGGCGCTGCCGGCCGACGGCGACTTCGGCTTCCTGGCCAGCCCGTGCGAGGCCGCCCCCGACCTCGAGGCCGGCCTGGCCGCGTCGGTCGCCGCGGCGGACGCCGCCCCGGCGGACGCCACCGACGGTGAGAGCACCGGCGGCGGTGGCGGTGGCGCGGACACCCTGGAGCTGCTGCGCAAGCTGGCGGCCGAGCGGGTCGAGCTGCCGCTGGACGCCGTCAGCGAGGACACCCACCCGCTCGACGACCTGCACCTCAGCTCGATCACCGTGGGCCAGATCGTCAACGACGTCACCCGCGAGCAGGGCCTGCCCACGCTGGAGATGAACACCAACTTCGCCACCGTCACGCTCGGCGAGCTCAGCGAGCTGATCGACGCCCAGGCGGGCGAGGGCGGCGAGGGCGGCGGCAGCCTCGGCCAGACGGCCGAGGCGGCGGGCGTGGCCCAGTGGGTGCGGCCGTTCTCGGTCGAGTACCTCCCCGCCCCGGAGCCGGCCGCGCCGAGCGACGACGCCGAGAGCGGCGGCACGTGGCAGGTCTTCGCGACCGACGGCCACGCGCTGGCCGAGCCGATCAAAGCCGGCCTGACCGCGGCCGGGCTGGGCGACGGCATCCTGCTCTGCCTGGACAACGTCGAGAACCCGGCCCAGCAGGCCACCGGACTGTTCCTGGCCGCGGGCCAGGCGGCCGCGGCGGCCGAGGCCGGCACCCGGTTCGTCGTCGTGCAGGGCAAGTTCGGCGCGTCGGGCCTGGCCCGGACGGCGTTCCTGGAGAGCGCCGGCGTGGTCACCACGATCGTCACGCTGCCCGACCTCGCGCCGTCGGCGGACGACGCCGTGACCGAGGCCGTCACGCGGGTCGTCGCCGAGGTCGGCGCGACCAAGACGTTCAGCGAGTCCCGCTACACCGCCGACGGCACCCGTACCGCGCCGATCCTGCGCGCGCTGCTGGCCCCGCCGGAGGTCAGCACCGACACCCCGCTGGGTCCGGACGACGTGCTGCTGGTCACCGGTGGCGGCAAGGGCATCACGGCCGAGTGCGCGCTGGTCATGGCGCAGGACTCCGGCTGCAAGCTCGCCCTGGTCGGCCGGGACGAGGCCAGCGAGGACGAGGAGCTGGTCGAGAACATGGGCCGGATGGAGGCGGCCGGCGTCGTGCACCAGTACGAGCGGGCCGACGTCACCGACGCCGAGGCGGTCGCCGCCGCGGTGGCCGCGTTCGAGGCCAACCTCGGACCGGTGACCGCGGTCATGCACGGCGCGGGGCGCAACGTCCCGGGCGCGCTGAGCAACCTGACCGACGAGGACTTCGACAAGACCCTGGCGCCGAAGATCACCGGCCTGCTCACCGTGCTCGACGCGGTGGACGAGGACAAGATCAAGCTCCTGGTCACGTTCGGCAGCATCATCGGCCGGGCCGGGCTCAAGGGCGAGGCGCACTACTCGACGGCCAACGACTGGATGAGCGAGCTGACCGTCGACTTCCAGGAGCGGCACCCGGACGCCAAGGCGCTGGCCATGGAGTGGTCGGTCTGGTCCGGAGCCGGCATGGGCGAGAAGCTCGGTGTGGTCGAGGCGCTGGTGCGCGACGGCATCACCCCGGTCTCGCTCGACAACGGCCTGGCCGTGCTGCGGCAGCTGCTCGCCGACCCGTCGGCGGGTCCGATCCTGACGATCGCCGGCCGGATGGGCGGCCTGCCCACCCTGCCGCTGGAAACCAGCCAGGAGCTGCCGCTGACCCGGTTCGTCGACCGGGTGGTCGTGCACTACCCCAAGGTCGAGCTGATCACCGAGGTCGAGCTGTCCTCGGGCACCGACCCGTACCTGTCCGACCACGAGCTGGACGGCGACCTGCTGTTCCCGGCCGTGCTCGGCATGGAGGCGATGACCCAGGTCGCGGTCGCCGCGCTGGACAAGACCGGCCCGACGGCCCTGGAGGACGTGGAGTTCCTCCGGCCGATCGTGGTCCGGCCGGGCAGCACGACGACGCTGCGGCTGGCCGCGCTGGTGCGCGACACCGAGTCGGTCGCCGTGGTCATCCGGGCCGAGGACACCGACTTCGCCGCGGACCACTTCCGGGCGACCGTACGGATCCCGCGCTCGGCGGTGCCGGACGAGGACCCGCAACGGGACGCGGTGACACTGCCGTCGATGCCGACCGACGCGGTCGCGGGCCTGTACGGCGACGTGCTGTTCCAGGGCACCCGGTTCCAGCGCCTGCAGACGTACCGGCGGGCGAGCGCGCGGCACGCGGTGGCCGAGCTGACCACCGCCACGCCGGCGCCCTGGTTCGCGGCGTACCTGCCGCAGGACCTGCTGCTGGCCGACCCGGGCACCCGGGACGCGGTCATGCACTCGATCCAGTGCTGCGTGCCGGACGCGACCCTGCTGCCGCAGGGCATCGAGAAGCTCTACCTGGCCGAGCCCTCGGACCAGGAGGCCGAGTTCGTGGTCATGGACGCCCGCGAGCGGTCCCAGGACGGCGACAGCTACACCTACGACGTCGACGTCCTGGACGCCGAGTCCGGGCGGGTCGTCGAGCGCTGGCAGGGTCTGACCCTGCGGGCGGTCGGCGTCAAGGAGGACACCGGCAACTGGGCCCCGGTCGTGCTGGGCTCCATCGTGGAGCGCGCGCTGGAGCGGGTACTCGGCGGCAGCCGCGCGGTCGTCATCGAGACCGACCCAGAGGGGTCGAACGGGACCGAGGGCCGGCGAGCGCGGACCGACGTCGTCGCCGGTCGTGCGGTCGGCGCCCCGGTCAGCGTGCAGCACCGGCCGGACGGCAAGCCGGAGCTGGGCGACGCGGCCATCTCCGCGTCGCACGGCGGCGGGCTGAGCATGGTCGTCACCGGGCCCGGCGAGCTGGGCTGCGACCTCGAGACGGTGGAGCAGCGCAGCGAGGAGGACTGGGCCGGCCTGCTCGGCGACAGCCTGCTGAGCGTCCGCGACCTGGTCGCGAACAAGACCGGTGAGGACGCCGACACGGCCGCGACCCGGGTGTGGACCGCCCGGGAGTGCCTGAGCAAGATCGGCTCCTCGACCCGGGTGATGGCCGTCGAGCGGTCCGAGGACGGCGGCTGGGTCGTGCTGACCGCCGGCGACGCCTCGATCGCGACCTGGGTCACCACCGTGGCCGGTCTCGACACGCCCGTGGTGATCGCCGTCCTGGTGGCCGCCACCGCGATCAGCGAGCTGGCCGCCTGACCGTCCCGGCCAGAGCGCGACCACTCGCGCACGGCG
>DATINN010000417.1:0-2223 GCA_035474175.1 Mycobacteriales bacterium
GGCTCCCCCGCCGCACGTGGGGGGCCAGGGGTTCGAGACCGCGCGGACCGGATCGTCCGCAGCTGCGCCAGCCCGGCGGTCGTGTCGGTGCGGAACACCGCCACGCTGCGGGTCAGCCGCCGAACGTGCGGGCGGACGGCCAGCACGAGCACCAGCGCCACCACGACGGCCAGCGCGACCAGCGCCCCGACGACACCCGTCATCGCGCCACCTCCGTCATCCCGGTCCCACTCCCCTCGTGCCGTCGTCCGTGCCGCCGTTCGTCCTGGCCAGGGCCAGCGCCTCCGACGCCCGCCGCGCCACCTCCGCGGCCAGCTCGGGCGGTTCCAGGATCCGGGCTCCCCCGCCCAGCCCCAGCACCAGCCGGACCAGCCAGGCCGGGTCGGCGTAGCGCATCAGCACCCGGGCCCGACCGTCGGCCGGACGGCCCGGGCGACCGTCCGGAGCGTGATCATGCCCGTTCCGCTCGTCCGCCGGGTCGGGGGGCAGCTCCACCACCTGCTCGACCGGGTAGTACTCGGCCACCCACCGGGCCCAGGGCTCCAGCAGCAGCACCGCGCTGCCGTGCTCGGGCCGGGCCGGGAACACCCCCGCGGACAGGTCCGTCGGTTCGGCGTCCGGCGGGGCGGCGGCCGGTTCGTCGAGCACGACGACCTCGTCGACGCGGTCCAGCCGGAACAGCCGCACCGCCCCGGCGCGCCGGCACCACGCCTCCAGGTAGCCGCGGCCCTCGACGAGCAGCAGCCGCATGGGGTCGACGGTGCGGCGGGTGACGGCGTCGCGGCCCGCGGTGTAGTAGCGGATCGTCAGGGCCCGGCCGGCCTCCAACGCCTCCCGCACGGCGGTGGTGGTGGCCTGCTCCTGGCGGGAGACCTCGACGGCGACCCCGGCCGCTCCCGCGTCGCCGACGGCCCGCTCGATCTTCGCCGTGGCCCGCCGGACGGCGTCGGTGTCGACCATCCCCGGCAGGTCGCCCAGCGTGCGCAGCGCGACGAGCAGTGCGGTGCCCTCCGCGGTGGTCAGCCGCAGGGGGCGGCGCAGGCCGGCGTCCTCGGTGACGGTCACGGTGTCGCCGGCGAACGACAGGTCGACCAGGTCGCCCGGGCCGTAGCCGGGCAGCCCGCACATCCACAGCAGCTCCAGGTCGCGGCGCAGCTGGCGTTCGCCGATCCCGAAGTCGGCGGCGACGTCGGCGAGCGGGACCCCGGGGCGGGCGAGCAGGTAGGGCACGAGCGTGAGGAGCCGCGGCAGACGCTCGGTGAGGCCGCCGCCCGTCACCGGACCACGTCGCCCGCGGTAGCCGCCACCTGGTCGGGTGCGACGAGGACGTCGGCGTGCGCCGCGGCGGCCGCCGCCCACGCCTGCCGCACCGCGGTCGAGAGCTCGGGCGGCTGCAGCACCACCACCTCGGGCCCGTAGCCGGCGATCCAGCGCGCGACGATGTCCAGGCTGCGCAGGTCGATCTCCAGCTCGTCGCCGTCGGCGTGCTCGCCCGGGAGCCGCAGCGGGCGCAGCACCCGGCCCATCCGGCGCAAACCGTGTGCGCGGCCCGCGGCGACCCACAGCCGGGCCGTGCCGATCACCGGGGGCAGCGCGACCCCGCGGTCCACCACCGCGAGCAGATCCATCCCCGCCGGCACCTGCACGGCTCCGGGCGGCCCGAGCGTGGTCACCGGCCCGGCGATCCGGGAGAGCCGGAACGAGCGGACGTCCGCCCGGTCGCGGTCGTGGCCGACCAGGTACCAGCGGCCCCGCGCCGACACCACGCCCCACGGCTCCACGGTGCGGCGCGAGACCTCCCCGGTCGGGCCGCCCCGGCGGTGCGGGAACGACACCACCTGCCCGGCCTGCACGGCCGCCAGCAGCGGGCCGAACGCCGGCTCGACGGCCCGCACTCGCGGTTGCACCGGCCCCGTGCGCGTCTCGTCGACCTCCACCCCGGCTGCCCGCAGCTTGAGCACCGCGCCGTGGGCCGCTCCGGCCAGGCCGGGGGTGTCCCACAGCCGCGCGGCCAGGGCGACCGCGGCGGCCTCGTCCGGCTCGAGGTCGATCTCGCCGAGCTCGTAGTCCTGGCGGGCGATCCGGTAGCCGTCGGTGGTGTCGAACACGGAGTTGCGGCCGGTCTCCAGCGGGACGCCCAGCTCGCGCAGCTCGGTCTTGTCGCGCTCGAACATCCGGAAGAACGCCTCGTCCGTCGCCGCGTCGGCGTAGCCGGGGACGGTG
>DATINN010000418.1:0-3382 GCA_035474175.1 Mycobacteriales bacterium
GCCCGGTCCCGTGCGGCGGGTCGGGGAGACCGTCTGGTCAGCCGGCCGTCCGGCGGACCAGACCAGGTCTGGTCAGCCGGAGAGGGTCGCCGTGGCCGAGGTGCTCTTGGCCCGGGCCCGGAACGCCGCGACGTTGGTGCGGTTGGCGCAGCTCTCCGAGCAGAACCGGCGCTGCGCGTTGCGGGACACGTCGACGTACACGCATTCGCAGTCGCTCGCGCGGCAGACGCCCAGCCGCGCCATGCCGTAGTCGCAGAGCACGATGGCCAGGCCCATCGCCGTGCTGGCCTGGACCCGGTGCAGCGGGTCGGCCTCGGCCGGCGCGTAGTGCAGGTGCAGGCGGCCGCCGTGACCGGTCAGGTAGGGGTGGGTGACGACCACGTCGAGCAGCTGGTTTAGCAGGTGGGCGGCATCGTCGGCGTCATCGGCGGCGAACACGTTGTGCAGGTGGCCGGCCCAGCCCCGCAGCCCGGCCTTCTCCCGCGCGGACAGTGAGCGACTCATCACACCGTATTCGCGCAACGATCGTTCCAGCAGCTCGCCGTCGTCGAGGTCGCTCTCGGTCCCGTAGACGGCGTTGACGATCGCGACGGCGAGCCCGACGCCGTCGCTGCGGTACCCACTGCTGTCCATGCGCTCCTGCTCCCTGCACCAGCAAACCTGCGGCGGCACCGTTGCCGATCCGCGCACCCTGACGGTAACGCGAACGCTGCGCGACGCGTACCAGTTCCTCTCCGGGCAGACGCCGTCCGCACCGGTTTGGTTGCCTCCCCACCCTAGGGCGGTCCTCCCACCTGTTCGGCGGCGCCGATGGCGTCCAGGCGGCCTGGACGCCATCGCCATCCACCAACAGCTGAGAGGACCACCCTAGACTTCCGGGGTGACAAAACCGGCGCCCGACGAGCGTGCCCTGACGCTGACCGCACGGCTCACCGCCGCCCGGCTCGACGCCCGGCGCGGGGTCGTCCGGCTGCACCGCGAGGTGCTGGCCGCGCTCGGCCTGTCCCCCTGGGACGCGGTCGCGCTGACCGGCGCCCGCACCACCGGCGCGGTGGCCGCGGTGTCCGACGGCGCCCGCGGCGAGCTGCACTGCGACGACCTGCTACTGGGCAACCTCGGCGTCCGCGACGGCGACCCGGTGACGGTCTCGCCCGCGCCGCTGCGGGAGGCCCGCCGGGTCGTGGTCGCGGGCTCGGCCGAGTCGATGAGCGCGGTGCAGCCGACCGTGCTGCGGGAGGCGCTGCTGGGCAAGGTCGTCACCACCGGTGACAACGTGTCGCTGCTGCCGCAGGACGCGGCGCCCGGCGGGCTGCGCGGCGCCGCCACCGCCCGCAAGACCCTCTCCACCGCGATGGGGATGGCCTGGACGACGACGTTGCTGACGGTGACGGGTACGGAGCCGGAGGGGCCGGCACTGGTGACGATGGGCACCGTGGTCGGCTGGCGGGACGGCGCCAGCACCACCGGCAGCGCGACGCCGGTGCTCGCCGGTCCGGCCGCCGGCACCGGCGGCACCGACGAGGAGCCGGTGCCGGCCATCGAGGACCTGCCCGGGCTGCAGTCCCAGGCCGGGCAGCTGCGGGAGTGGCTGGACCTCGGCTTCCACCACACCGAGGTGCTGGCCCGGCTGGGCACGACGCCGCAGCTGGGGATCCTGGTCACCGGTCCGGCCGGCTCGGGCAAGACCACGCTGGTCCGGTCGGTGGCGGCCGCGGTCGGGGCGTCGGTGGTCCGCCGCTGGGCGCCCGGGGTGGCCGCGCTGGAGGCGTCCGCGGCGGCGGCCGCGCTGCGGGAGGCGGTGGCGGAGGCGTCCCGCACCGCCCCGGCCGTGCTGCTCATCGAGGACGTGGAGGCGCTGGCGCCGCGGGACGACGCCACGCCGCTGGCGACCGTGCTGCTGGACGTGGTCGGCCGGGCGGTGGCCGCGGCCGGGGTCGCGGTGATCTGCACCAGCGCCCGGCCCGAGGGCGTGTCGCCGGAGCTGCGCCGGCCCGGGCGGCTGGACCACGAGCTGACCGTGCCGCTGCCGGACCGGGCCGGCCGCCGGGCCCTGCTGGACGTGCTGCTGCGGTCCTCGCCGCTGGCCTCGGACGTGCACCTGGACGAGATCGCGGAGCGCACGCCCGGGTTCGTCACCGCCGACCTGCTGGTGCTGCGCCGGGAGGCGGCGCTGCGGGCGGCGCTGCGGCAGAAGGACGTCGCCAACCCGATGATCTTCTCCACCGACCTGCTCGGCGCGCTCGAGGTGGTCCGGCCGACGGCGCTGGCGGAGTCCACTTTGGACATTCCCGACCTCAGCCTGGACGACGTCGGCGACATGACCGAGGTGAAGCAGGCGCTGACCGAGACCGTCCTGTGGCCACTGTCCTATCCGGACACCTTCGCCCGGCTCGGGGTGCAGCCCGCCCGCGGGGTGCTGCTCTACGGGCCGCCCGGGTGCGGCAAGACGTTCCTGGTCCGGGCCATCGCCGGCACCGGGCAGGCCAACGTGCTGTCGGTGAAGGGCGCCGAGCTGCTGTCGAAGTGGGTGGGGGAGAGCGAGCGGGCGGTGCGGGAGCTGTTCCGGCGGGCCCGGGAGGCGGCGCCGGCGCTGGTCTTCCTGGACGAGGTCGACGCGCTCGCGCCGGCCCGCGGGCAGTCCAGCGACAGCGGGGTCGGCGACCGGGTGGTCGCGGCGCTGCTGACCGAGCTGGACGGGATCGAGGGCGTGAGCGACGTGGTCGTGGTCGGCGCGACCAACCGGCCCGACCTGATCGACCCGGCGCTGCTGCGGCCCGGGCGGATGGGCCGCCTCGTGTTCGTCCCGCCACCGGACGCGGAGGCGCGCGCGGCCATCCTGCGCGCCACCTCCAAGCGGACCCCGCTCGGTCCTGGCGTCGACCTCGACGCGGTCGCGGCCGCCAGCGACGGCTACAGCGGTGCCGACCTGACCGCGCTGATCCGCGAGGCCGCGCTGGTCGCGATGCGCCGCTCCCTGGACGCGCCCGAGATCACCGCCGAGGACCTGGACGCGGCCCGCCGCACCGTCCGCCCGTCGCTCGACCCGGCCCAGGTCGCCGCCCTCGCCGCCTTCGCCTCCCGCCGCCAACCCAGCTAGGGTGCGCCGCCAGGTAAGAGGGAGACGCACCCTAAAGCCGGCGTCCCCACCCCGCCGCCCATCCCCGCAACGCCTCGATCTGATCCGGACTCAGACCTAGCCGCCGAAACTCCTCGTCGGGTCGCCGGGCAGCGACGTCGAGGGCCCGTCCGAAGACCTCGACGGAGAACCCGCCGTCCTTCTCGGCGGCAAGCCCGAGCACCACGGACTCGCCCAGTCGGTCGACGAGAGCCGCGACGTCGACCAGGTCCCGTGCGTAGGCACGCCCGAAGAGCGCCAGCGTCT
>DATINN010000419.1:0-2130 GCA_035474175.1 Mycobacteriales bacterium
GGGGCGACCTCGGCGTCGACGTGGTCATCGAGTCGACCGGGTTCTTCACCAAGGCCGCCGACGCCCGCAAGCACGTCGACCAGGGCGGGGCCAAGAAGGTCATCATCTCCGCGCCGGCCACCGGCGAGGACCTGACCATCGTGCTCGGCGCCAACGACTCGGCCTACGACGGGTCGCAGACGATCATCTCCAACGCGTCCTGCACGACCAACTGCCTGGCCCCGCTGGCCAAGGTGCTGATGGACACGTTCGGCATCGAGCGCGGCCTGATGACCACCGTGCACGCCTACACGCAGGACCAAAACCTGCAGGACGCGCCGCACAAGGACCTGCGCCGGGCCCGCGCCGCCGCCATCAACGTGGTGCCCACCAGCACCGGCGCGGCCAAGGCGATCGGCCTGGTGCTGCCGGAGCTGCAGGGCAAGCTCGACGGCTACGCGCTGCGGGTGCCGGTGCCGACCGGCTCCTGCACCGACCTGACCGTGACGCTGGGCCGGGACACCGACGTGGCCGAGGTCAACGCGGCCTACCAGGCCGCCGCCGACGGCGCGCTCAAGGGCTACCTGCGCTACACCGCCGACCCGATCGTGTCCTCCGACATCGTCGGCGACCCGGCCTCGTGCATCTTCGACTCCGGCCTGACCAAGGTCATCGGCAACCAGGCCAAGGTCGTCGGGTGGTACGACAACGAGTGGGGCTACTCCAACCGGCTCGCCGACCTCGTGTCGCTCGTCGGCTCCCGCCTGTCGTGAAGACGCTCGACGACCTGCTCGCCGAGGGGGTGGCGGGCCGGCGGGTGCTGGTCCGCTCCGACCTCAACGTCCCGCTGGACGGCTCCCGGATCACCGACGACGGCCGGATCCGGGCCTCGGTCCCGACGATCTCCCGGCTCACCGCGGCCGGGGCCCGGGTCGTGGTCGCCGCCCACCTGGGCCGGCCCAAGGGTGCGCCCGACCCGGCGTTCACGCTGGCCCCGGTGGCCGAGCGGCTCGGCGAGCTGCTCGGCGCCGAGGTCGCGTTCGCGTCCGACACGGCCGGCGACAGCGCCGCGGCCACCGTCGACAAGCTCACCGACGGCGGCGTCGCGCTGCTGGAAAACGTGCGCTTCGAGGCGGGCGAGACGAGCAAGGACGACGCCGAGCGGGAGGCCTTCGCCGACCGCCTGGCCGCGCTGGCCGGCTCCGGCGGGGCCTACGTGGACGACGCGTTCGGCGCCGTGCACCGCAAGCACGCGAGCGTCTACGACGTGGCCCACCGCCTCCCGGCGTACGCGGGCGACCTGCTGCTGGGCGAGCTGCGGGTGCTGTCCCGGCTGACCGGGCACGGCGACGAGGAGCTGCAGCGGCCTTACGTCGTGCTGCTCGGCGGGGCCAAGGTCTCCGACAAGCTCGGCGTGATCTCCGCGCTGCTGCCCAAGGTCGACCGGCTGCTCGTGGGCGGCGGCATGGGTTACACGTTCCTGGCCGCCAAGGGCTACGAGGTCGGCCACTCGCTGCTGGAGAAGGACCAGATCGAGAGCTGCCGCCGGCTGCTGGAGCGCGACGGCGACCGGATCGGGCTGCCGATCGACGTCGTCGTGGCCTCCGAGTTCAGCGAAGACGCAGCGACCCACGTCGTCGACGCCGACCAGATCCCGGCCGAGCTGGAGGGGCTGGACATGGGTCCGGCCACCATCGCGGCGTTCGGCGGCGCGGTCTCCGGCGCCGGCACCGTGTTCTGGAACGGTCCGATGGGCGTGTTCGAGCTCGGCCCGTTCCAGACCGGCACCCGCGAGGTGGCCGAGGCGATCGCGCAGAGCTCGGCCTTCACGGTCGTCGGCGGCGGCGACTCGGCCGCGGCCGTGCGGCTGCTCGGGGTCGGCGAGGAGCGCTTCGACCACATCTCGACCGGCGGCGGCGCGTCGCTGGAATACCTGGAAGGCCGCAGCCTGCCCGGCGTGGCCGTGCTGGAGTCCTGATGGCGCGCTCGAGCCGGCCGGCCGGCCGCCGCCCCCTGGTGGCCGGCAACTGGAAGATGCACCTGACCCACCTCGAGGCGATCGCGCTGGTGCAGAAGATCGCGTTCAGCCTCAAGGAGACCGAGTTCGAGGCGGTCGAGGTCGTGGTGCTGCCGCCGTTCACGTCGGTGCGC
>DATINN010000420.1:0-6835 GCA_035474175.1 Mycobacteriales bacterium
GCGGCGACGGCGGCGGCCACGCTGGGGAACTCGATCAGCGTCGTCCGCTCGGTGGTCCCGAGCTCGAACGCGGCCGCCGCGATGCCGCGGGCCAGGAACCGCCCGCCCGCCGCCTCCATCGCCGGCTTCGCCAGCGCCGCGTACGCCGCCAGCTTCTCCGCGTCGTGCACCACCCGGAACGTGTTGATCCAGTACGCCGTCGCCATCCGTCCGCCTCCTCCGCCGCCGCCCGCGTGCTCGCCGCCGCCGAGTATGGCCCGGTACGGTCCGGTGGCATGACGGCTGTGGTGGGACCGGTACGGGCGGCGCTGGACGCCGCCAACCGGGGTGACGTCGAGGCGTTCCTGGACGCGTTCGCCGACGGCGGCGTGGTCGACGACTGGGGCCGGGAGTTCGGCGGCCGGGACGCGATCCGGGGCTGGAGCGACGCCGAGTTCATCGGCAAGCAGGTCAGCCTGGACGTCACCGCGGTCGAGCAGGACGGCGACCGCACGGTGGTCACCGCGCAGGTCGGCGGCAACGGCTTCAACGGCCCCAGCCACTTCAGCTTCGACGTCGCCGGCGACCGGCTGAGCCGCCTGACGATCCGGGCCTGACCAGCCCGGCGGCGGCGCGCGGGCCCGGGGGTTCAGCCGGCCAGGGAGATCACGATCTTGCCGCGGGCGTGCCCCTGGGCGATCGTGCGCAGCCCGTCGGTGGCCTGGTCCAGGGACAGGACCTCGGTCACGTCGACGCTGAGCGCCCCGGCCGCGACCTGGTCGGCCAGCCGGCCGATCAGCGCGCCGCTGGTGTCGGGCACGATCTCGCGCCCGATGAGCCCGTGCCAGGTCATGGTCAGCTCGTCGTTGGCCCCGCCCGTGCACGCGACCCGGCCGCCGGGCGCGACGGCGTCCAGCGGCAGCGTCCCGGCCGTGTACGCGACGAGGTCGATCAGCGCGTCCACCCCCTCCGGGCGGACCGCCCGCACCTGCGCCGCCACCGGTCCCGCGGTGTGGTCGACCACGATCGCGGCCCCGAGCCGGCGCAGCCGCTCGGTGCTGTCCGCGGCCCCGGTCGCGATCACGGTCGCCCCGCGCGCCGCCGCCAGCTGCACGGCGAAGGACCCGACGCCCCCGCTGGCCCCGGTGACCAGCACCGTCTCCCCGGCCCGCAGGTCGACGGCGGCCACCGCCGCGGTCGCCACCGTCCCCGCGAACGGGATGGCCGCGGCCGTGACGAAGTCCATCCCGGCCGGCTTGGCGGCCACGCTGTCCGCGGGCATCAGCGCATACTCGGCCAGCGTCCCGGCCTGGATCGGCGGGGTCAGCGGCACCGACCCGAACACCTCGTCACCCACGGCGATCCCGCGCACCCCGGGTCCGACCGCCGCGACCACGCCGGCCGCGTCCCGCCCGAGGATCACCGGGTACGCCCGGGGCCAGCGCGAGGTCAGCATCCCGACGGCGATCACGTTGTCGACCGCGTTGAGCGCGGCCGCGTGCACCCGGACCAGCACCGTCCCCGGCAGCACCGCCGGCACCGGCACGTCCGAGAGCCGCTCGTGCTCCCCGATCCCCGGGACGTGAAGAGCTCGCATCCGTTCCCCCCGAACGACGGACAACATGTGAACAGGCTTGTTCACTTCGATGGGATCATGACCGTGGGTAAGCGAACAACCCCCTTCCACTTCACCGCCGATTTTGGTCGTAAGATCGGACAGGTGTCCTTGGTAGACAACGCTGCGTCACCAGCCCCGGCGTTGCGGGCGGATGCTCGCCGAAACCGGGAGCGGATCGTCGAGGCCGCCCGCGCCGTCTTCGCCGAGCAGGGCCTGGGCGCGTCCCTCAACGAGGTCGCCCGCCGGGCCGGCGTCGGGCTGGCCACCCTGCTGCGCCGCTTCCCGAGCCGGGACCAGCTGGTCGCCGCGGCCCTCGGCGACCGGATGGGCGACTTCGCCGGCCTGGTCGAGCAGGCGCTGGAGGACCCCGACCCCTGGCACGGCTTCTGCGGGCTGGTCGAACGGGTCTGCGCCATGCAGGCCGGCGACCTCGGCTTCACCGAGGTGCTGACCCAGTCCTTCCCGGGCTCGGGCGAGTTCGAGGAGCTGCGCGAGCAGGCGTACCGGCGGATCGTGGAGCTCTTCGACCGGGCCAAGGCGGCCGGCCGGCTGCGGGCGGACTTCTCCCCGCACGACTTCCCGATGGTGCTGATGGCCAACGCCGGCGTGGTCACCGCGACGGCCGGGCTGGCCCCGGCGACCTCGCCGCGGCTGATCGCCTGCCTGCTGCAGGCGTTCTGCAGCGAGGCGACCGGCCCGCTGCCGCCGCCCCCGTCGTACGAGGAGATGGACCAGGTGCTCCTCCGGTACGACCGGCCCTAGGCGATGCCGGCCTTGCGGTCGAGCTCCTGGAGCAGGTCGTGCGCGGCCAGCTCGACGGCCTTGTGCCGGAACTCCGAGGCCCGGTAGACGCAGGCGATCAGCCCGCTGCGGTGCAGCCGGCGCAGGTCGCCGTAGACGAACGCGTAGCGAGCCTTGGTCCCGTCGGTGGCGCCCTCGGTCAGCCCGAGGTGCCACAGCGCGTAGTCCTCCATCGAGTGCGAGTCGAGGTACGCGTTCTGCGCGTCGGCCTTGGGCTGGACGTCGCCCCAGTCGCTGTCCAGCACGTACTGCCGGGACTCGATCAGCTCCCGCGCCTTGCCCACCGCCGCCGTGTTCAGCTCGTACGAGGCCACGGGGTGCAGCGTAGGACACGGGCGCTATCGTCGCGGTCGTCCCTTTCGGAACGAAGGAGGTGGGCCCGGCATGTTCATCCGGTTCTGGCGCGCGGGGACCGACGAGCCGCCGCACGCGGGCCCGGTCCACGTCAGCATGAACGACTACCTCATCCACCGCTTCCGGGACGTGCCCGGCGTCGCCCGGGCCGGCATCGGGTTCTGGCGGGCGTGGCCGCGGACCGAGGGGGCGCTGGGGCTGTGGGTGGCCAGCTCGCCCGGCGGGCTGCGGCAGATCTCGGTGTCGGTCTGGCGCGACCGGGACAGCCTGTGGGACTTCGTGAAGACGCCGGCGCACCGCCGGGTGATGCGCGACTTCCGCGACGCGGGCGTGCTGCACACCAACCCGTGGACGGCCGAGCGGCTGGACCGGGCGCTGATCTGGCGGCAGGCCGAGGAGCGCCTGCTCGGCCACGTCGCCGGGGTCCCCCACAACTGATAGCCGGGTCCCCACAACCCGCCGGGGTCCCCACAACCCGCCGGGGTCCCCGCAGCCAGCCGGGGTTCCCACTACCAGCCGGGGTCACCACGACCAGCGGCCGGAGTCCCCTGGCCCGGACTGTCGGTGGGTCTCCCTATCCTGCCGGGGTGACCGTCTGGAGCGCCGAGCAGGTGCTGGCGCTGGCCCCGGACGCGACCGGGGCCGCGGCCGGGCGGCGGCTCGGCACGCCCGCGCCCTGGTCCGGCACCGGTCACTCCGCCGCGGACGGCGCGCTGTGGGGGCTGTGCCGGGGCAGCGGCAGCAAGCCCTACCAGACGGTGGTGGACCTGGGCGGCCCCGCCTACAAGTGCTCGTGCCCGTCCCGGAAGTTCCCCTGCAAGCACGCCCTCGGGCTGCTGCTGCTGTGGTCCGACGCGCAGGTCGGCCCGGCCGAGGCGCCGGACTGGGTGCACGCCTGGCTGGCGACCCGGGCCGCGAAGGCGGTCCCGGCCGCGCCGCGGCCCCCCGACGCGGACGCGGCCCGGGACCGCGCCGACCGGCGGGCCGACCGGGTCGCGGGCGGGATCGACGAGCTGGACCGGTGGCTGGCCGACCAGGTCCGGACCGGGCTGGCGGCCGTGCCCGGCGGCGGCTACCGCCACTTCGAGTCGGTCGCGGCCCGGATGGTCGACGCCCAGGCGCCCGGCCTGGCCGGCACGCTGCGCCGGCTGCCCGGGGTGGCCGCCGGTCCCGAGGGCTGGCAGAGCGACCTGCTGGAGGAGCTGGCGCTGCTGCGGCTGACCGTGACCGCCCACCGCCACCTCGACCGGCTGCCGCCGGACCTGGCCGCCTCGGTACGGCGCGAGGTCGGCTACCCGGTGGCCAAGGACGACGTGCTGGCCGGTCCGGCGGTGGCCGACCGCTGGCAGGTGCTGGGGCGGCGGGACAGCGACCAGGAGCGGATCTCGACCCGGCGGGTCTGGCTGCGCGGGCAGCACAGCGGCCGGCCCGCGCTGGTGCTGTCCTTCGGGGTCAACGGCGACGCGCTGGACGGCTCGCTGATCCCCGGCACCACGCTCGACGCCGACCTGCACTTCTACCCGGGCGCGGCCCCGCTGCGGGCGATCGTCGGGGTTCGGCGCGGGGAGCCGGCCCCGCTCGACCCGCTGGCCGGCGGCGACCTGGCCGACGCGGCCCGGGCGTTCGCGGCGGCGGTCGCGGCCGACCCGTGGACGTGGTCGTGGCCGGTCGTGCTGGCCGGGGTGCTGCCGGTGCCGGGCGAGCCGCGGTGGCAGGTCCGCGACGACGGCGGCCGGCGGCTGCCGCTGCGGCCGTCCGGGGCGGACCTGTGGCGGCTGCTGGCGGTGTCGGGCGGGCGGCCGGTCACGCTGGCGGGCGAGCTCACCGCCCGCGGGTTGCGGCCACTGTCCGTCGTGGACACCGGCGCCGGCGCCGAACGGCTGGTGGCGCTGTGACCGGCTGGGCCGAGCTGAGCGCGGCCGCCCTGCTCGGCACCGAGCGCCGCACCCCCGACCTGGCCGCGCTCGCGCCCGCCCTGGCCGACGTCGTCGCCCGCCTGGACGACGGCGACGCGGCGACCCGGCTGCTGGACGCGGCCGCGCTGGCGACGGCGTACCGGCGGGCCGGGGTGCGGCCGGGCGGCCCGGAGCTACCGGACCCCACCGAGGTCGGCGCGGAGCCGGGGCGGGCGGTCCGGCCGACCGCGGGCGACCACCTGGCCCGCATCCTGGACGACGGCCGGCACGGCAAGGAGCTGCTGGTCGAGTGGGCCACCGCGGCCGCGGCCGGCGGCTGGCGGCCGCCGCCGGACCTGCTGCCGGCGCTGCTGGACGCGGCCGCCCGGGACGGCGAGCTGGCCGCGGCCGTGCTGCCCGCGCTCGGCGCCCGCGGCCGCTGGCTGGCCGCCTTCCGCCCCGACTGGGCCGCGCTGCTGGCCGCCCGCGGCGTCGAGACCGACGACCCGGACGCCTGGGAGCACGGCGAGCAGGCCGCCCGCCGCGGCCACCTGGCCCGGCTGCGCCGCACCGACCCGGCCGCCGCGGCCCGGCTGCTGGCGGCGTCCTGGCCGCGGGAAAACGGTGAGGACCGGGAGTGGTTCGCCGAGCTGATCTCCACCGCGCCGGTCCCGGCCGACGAGGACCTGCTGGAGACCGCGCTGGACGACCGGCGCAAGAGCGTCCGGCACTTCGCCGCCGTCGCCCTGGCACAGCTGCCGACCTCGGCGTACGCGGGCCGGATGGCGCAGCGGGCCCGGGCCGCGATCCGGCTGGAGCGGCGGATGCTGCGCTCGGCCCTGCAGGTCACCCCGCCGGCGGACTGCGACGCCGCGATGGTCCGGGACGGGATCAGCCCCAAGCCGCCGCGCGGCACCGGCCCCCAGGCGTACTGGCTGCGGCGCATCCTCGGCGCCACCCCGCTGGAGGTCTGGGCCCCGATCGGGACGCCGGCGCAGCTGCTGGACCTGCGGGTCGACGGCGACTGGCGGGACGTGCTGCTGGCCGGCTGGCGGGACGCCGCCCTGCGCCGCCGCGACCCGGCCTGGGCGGCCGCGCTGGCCGGTCACGGCCTGGCCCCGGACCTGCTCGTCCCGCTGGTGCGGGCGCTGGAGCCGGCCGACCGGCCCCGCACGCTGGTGGTGGCGCTGGGCGGCCGGGAGCCGCTGCCGGCCTCGACCGTGACCGCGCTGCTGTCGACCTGCCCGGCGCCGTGGCCGGCCCCGCTGGCCGCCGCCGCGCTGGGCCGGCTGCCCCGGCCCAACGGCGACGCGCCCGACTGGTCGGTCCGCCAGCTGCTCACCCTGCTGTCCCTGCGGCTCGACCCGGCCCAGGCCGCGACCGTGGCCGCGCTGGCCGACCGGCTGCACCCCGATTCCCCGTGGCGGCCACCGCTGCGGCAGGTCCTGGACACGCTCACCTTCCGCCACCGCATGCTCGAGGAGCTCCGTTGACCGCACCGTCCACAGTAGACACGACGCTGCTGCGGCCGCACGCCGAGCAGACCTTCGCGGCCGAGCTGGCCGCGCTGGCCGCCGGCGACGACCGGCCCCGGCCGCCGCGGTGGCGGCTGTCGCCGTGGGCGGTGGTGACCTACCTGCTCGGCGGCACCGCCGCCGACGGCACCGTGATCACCCCGAAGTACACCGGGCCGCGGCGGCTGATCGAGGTCGCCGTCTCCACCCTGGCCACCGACCGGGCCCTGCTGCTGCTGGGCGTGCCGGGCACGGCCAAGACCTGGGTCAGCGAGCACCTGGCCGCGGCCGTCTCCGGCGACTCCACCTTGCTCGTGCAGGGCACCTCCGGCACCGCGGAGGAGGCCATCCGGTACGGCTGGAACTACGCCCGGCTGCTGGCCGAGGGCCCGACCGCCGGCGCGCTGGTGGCCTCGCCGGTGATGACGGCGATGCGGGAGGGCCGCATCGCCCGGGTCGAGGAGCTGACCCGGATCCCCAGCGACGTTCAGGACGCGCTGATCACCGTGCTCAGCGAGAAGACCCTGCCGGTGCCGGAGCTGGCCACCGAGGTCCAGGCGGCCAAGGGGTTCAACGTCATCGCGACCGCCAACGACCGCGACCGGGGCGTCAACGAGCTGTCCAGCGCGCTGCGGCGGCGGTTCAACACGGTGGTGCTGCCGCTGCCGGCCTCG
>DATINN010000421.1:0-6368 GCA_035474175.1 Mycobacteriales bacterium
CCCGGCGCGGCTCCGTCGGCCGGGGCGGCCTTGCGCTTGCGCTTGGCCGGCGCGGTCGCCGCGGCCGGGGTGGCGACGGTCGCGGTCGCCGGCACCGGCTCGGGCACCGCGGTGAGCGCGGCCCCCTCCGGGGCGGCCGAGCGGGGCCGGGCCGGCTCGGCACCAGGGCGCGGCGCCGGACGGGCACCGGTGCTCTTGGTGACGGTGCTGCGGGACGGAGCCGCGGCGGCCGCGGTCCGGGCGGGTTTGCCCCGCCCCGGGGAGGCGGTGGGCGCATCGAGCATGACGGTCACTCCCGAATCACTCAGCGTGCGCAACACGCGCTTGCCGTGGGAGGCCGGCAGGCCGGCCTCCTCGAACGCGCGGCTGATGTCGTTCGCTCGCAGGAATCCCTGGTGGCGGCCTCGGGAGACGAGGTGCTCCGCGAGGTCACGGGTCGGGTCGGACCCGGTGGTGCTGTCAGAGCGGGGATCGGCTGCCACGAACGCCCTTTCACGAACGGGTGCCTCCTGGCGAAGGAGGCCGCACGACGGGAACTGCCCGGGACGGGCAGGGGGTTGGTTGGGGAGCGGGGGCGGTCTTCCGCCGCAGGTGGACGTCTGCTCCCACCTGGCGCCGGCCGGCCGTGCCCGTGCCCGTGCCAGTGTAACTTCGCGCGGGCCCCGGTCGTGGCGCGGACCGCCCAACTGGGCTGGGAACATGCGGCCGAGCGCGCACCTGCCGTGCTGGCCAACCGGCGGAACGAGCAGAAACCCGTGAAGAACCGAACGGAGCAAGCGTGTCAGAGACGCCTTTCCCGGGACCGCTGGCGGGCCTGCTGGTCCTCGATCTCACCCGGGTGCTGGCCGGGCCGTTCGCCGGGATGATGCTGGCCGATCTCGGCGCCCGGGTGGTCAAGGTCGAGCGGCCCGGGCGTGGGGACGACTCCCGCGCGTACGGACCGTTCGTGGACGGTCACTCCGCGTACTTCGCGCGGGTCAACCGGGGCAAGGAGTCGATCGCGCTGGACCTGAAGTCCGCGGCCGACCGGGACGTGCTGCTGGCGCTGGCCGACCGGGCCGACGTGCTGCTGGAGAACTTCCGCCCCGGGGTGATGGACCGGCTCGGCCTGGGCGCCGACGCGCTGGCCGAGCGCAACCCCCGGCTCGTCTACGCCTCGGTGTCCGGCTTCGGGCAGACGGGCCCGTGGCGGGAGCGCCCCGCGTACGACACGGTGGTGCAGGCGGCGGCGGGGCTGATCGCCGTGACGGGCGAGCCGGCCGGGGAGCCGGTCAAGATGGGCACCTCGATCGCCGACCTCAGCGCCGGCCTGTACGTCTTCGGCGCGATCCTGGCCGCGCTGCAGGGCCGGACCACGACCGGGCGCGGCGGCCGGGTCGACGTGGCGATGTTCGACTCCGCACTGTCGCTGCTGGAGGGCGCCGCGCTGCACTACCTGTCGCGCCGCACCGAACCGCCGCGGCTGGGCAACATGCACCACTCCATCTCGCCGTTCGGGACGTTCCACTGCGCGGAGGCGCCGATCGTGATCTGCGCGGGCGGCGACGGGCTGTTCGGCGTGCTGTGCACGGTCGTGCAACGGCCGGGGCTGGTCACCGACCCCCGGTTCGCCGACAACGACAGCCGGGTGCGCAACCGGGAAGAACTCTCGGCCGAGCTGGAGGCGGCGCTGGGCCGGTCCCCGGCCGCGGACTGGCTGGAGCGGCTCGGCGCCGCCGGGGTCCCGTGCAGCGCGGTCTCCACCGTCGGCGCCGCGCTCGACTCCGAGCAGGCCGCGGTCCGGAAGATGGTGGTCACCGCCGGCGGCCTGCCGATGGTCGGCAACCCGATGAAGATCGCCCCGTACGGCGAGCCGGCCCAGCGGCGCCCCGCGCCGGCGCTGGACGAGCACGGGGCCGCCATCCGCGCGGAGCTCGCGGTGCCGGCCGACCGGCGGACGACCAAGAAACCGGTTATTCCGTGAACTTCTCGTGGGCGGCCATCGCGGCGCCCACGATGCCGGCGTTGTTGAGCAGCTCGGCCGGCTTGATCGGGGTGTTGATGTTCAGCAGCGGCACCCACTTGTCCGAGTTCTTGCTGACGCCGCCGCCGACCACGAACAGGTCGGGGGTGAACAGCTTCTCCACGTGGGCGAGGTATTTCTGCACCCGCTTGGACCACTGCTTCCAGGACAGGCCCTCGTTGTCCTTCGCGGCCGAGGACGCCCGCTTCTCCGCGTCGGCGCCGTCGAGCTCGATGTGGCCCAGCTCGGTGTTGGGCACCAGCTGGCCGTCCAGCAGCAGGGCGCTGCCGATCCCGGTGCCGAAGGTCAGCAGGATGACCACGCCCTTGACGCCCTTGGCCGCGCCGAAGCGGGCCTCGGCGATGCCGGCCGCGTCGGCGTCGTTGAGCACGGTGACGTCGCAGTGGGTGATGTCGGTGAAGACCTTGTCGACGTCGGTGCCGATCCAGCTCTTGTCGACGTTGGCCGCGCTCTTGGCCACCCCGTTCTTGATCACCGCGGGGAAGGTGGCGCCGAGGTCGCCGGACCAGCCGGCCTCGCTCACCAGCCGGGCCACCACCTCGGCCACCGCCTCCGGCGTGGACGGGTGCGGGGTCAGGTATTTCACCCGCTCGGTGGCCAGGTCGCCCTTGTCGAGGTCGACGATCGCACCCTTGATCCCGCTGCCGCCGATGTCGACGCCGAACGCGGTCGTCGTCCTACGCCTGCTGGGCACCTGATCTCCCCTCGCCGCGAACCAACCTACTGTCTAGACATGCCCACCCCGGCCCGAGCCGACCACACCGAGCTGCTGGAGATCGCCGAGCGGCTGGCGCGGGGCGCCGGTGCGCTGACCGTACGGCTGCGCGGCGGCGACCGGGCGCTGGACGTGGCCGCCAAGAGCAGCCCGACCGACCTGGTCACCGAGGTGGACCGGGCCTCGGAGCGGTGGCTGGCCGACGAGCTGGCCCGGCTGCGCCCGGACGACGCGCTGCTGGGCGAGGAGGGGGCCGCCCGGACCGGGGCCAGCGGCGTGCGCTGGGTCGTCGACCCGATCGACGGGACGGTCAACTTCCTCTACGGGCTGCGGCCGTACGCGGTCTCGGTGGCGGCGGAGCGGGACGGGCGGGTGGTGGCCGGGTGCGTGCACGACCCGACCTCCGGCGACACGTTCACCGCCGCGCTGGGCGCGGGGGCGTACCTGGACGGGAGCCGGATCGGCGGCCGGTGGGTGGCGGCCGGGCTGGCCACGGCCGTGGTCGCGACCGGCTTCGGGTACGACGCGGCGCAGCGGGCGGCCCAGGGCGAGGTGCTGGCCCGGGTGCTGCCCCGGGTCGGCAACGTGCGCCGGCTCGGCTCGGCCGCGCTCGACCTCTGCTACGTGGCGGCCGGCCGGCTCGACGGCTACTTCGAGCACGGGCTCAAGGACTGGGACCGGGCGGCCGGCCTGCTGGTCGCCACCGAGGCCGGCGCGCTCGTCGGCGGCCTGCACGGCCGCCCGCCGGGGCGGATCACCGTGGCCGCCTCCCCGGCCGTCGCGGCCGACCTGACCACCCTCCTCCAGGAGGTCGGCGCGGATCGGCTATAGCTATAGCCCATGGCTGTGCCGGGAGCGGATCCGCGGGTGCTGGGGCCGTACCTGGCCGAGCGGCTGGGCGACGAGGGCTGGCGGGAGCCGGTGGTCGAGGTCGTCCCCGGCGGCCGGTCCAACCTGACCTACTTCGTGTCCGGCCCGCCCGGCGAGCTGGTGCTGCGCCGGCCGCCGCTGCGGGCCGTCCGCCCGACCGCGCACGACATGACCCGCGAGCACCGGGTGCTGTCCGCGCTGGCCGGCACGGCGGTGCCGGTGCCGCGCCCGGTGCTGCTGTGCGCCGACCCGGACGTGCTGGGCGCGCCGTTCTACCTGATGGAGCGGGTGCCGGGGGTGGTGGTCCGGTCCGCGTTCCCGGCCGGGTACGCCGACGCGCCCGCCGACCGGGACGCGATCACCACCGCGATGGTCGACGTGCTGGCCGGGCTGCACGCGGTCGACCCGGCCGCGGCCGGGCTGGACGGCTTCGGCCGCCCCGAGGGCTACCTGGCCCGGCAGCTGCGGCGCTGGTCGGGGGAGTGGCAGGCGCTGCGCTCGGGCGACCTGCCCGCGGTCGACGCGCTGGCGGCCGAGCTGGGTGCCGGGCTGCCGGACGCGGCCGCCGGCCCGATCGTGCACGGCGACTACAAGCTGGACAACGTGGTGCTCGACCCGGCCGACCCGGGCCGGATCGCGGCCGTGCTGGACTGGGAGATGTCCACCCTGGGCGACCCGCTGGCCGACCTCGGCCTGCTGCTCGTCTACTGGCAGCCGGCCGGCGGGGCCGCGGCCGTGGTCCCGTCCGTGACCGGGCTGCCCGGCTTCCCGGGCCGCTCCGAGGTCGTCGCCCGGTACGCCGCCCGCACCGGCCGGGACGTCTCCGCCCTGCCCTGGTACGTCGCCTTCGGCTACTTCAAGCTGGCCGTCGTGGTCGCCGGCATCGTGGTCCGGCAGCGCGCCGGGGCGATGGCCGACAACACCGACGACGGGCTCGGGGACGCGATCGGCCCGCTGGCCGAGGCCGGCCGGGACGCGCTGACCCACCGCGCCGACGATCTCGACTGACCGCTGCGGCCACGCTGGGTGATCTCCGCCGGCTGCGGCTCGTAACCGGTGTCGGAGATCGCCCGCAGGTGAGAACCGCCCGCTACCCTCGGTCCTGGAGAAACCGCGCACAGTGCGGTCCGCATGGTGGAGGCGCCAATGGGGGCGGTGTTCCAGGGCAAGGACGCACCGCCGCGCGCGCGGTACACGATGCGCCTGCGCCGGGCCCTGCCCGCCCTGGTCCTGCTCCTGGTGCTGTGCGCGCTGGCCGGGGTGACCTGGCTGAAGGTGCTGGACAGCGTGCGGGCCCGGGCCGACGGCGGAGCCTGCCCGAGCGCGCCCGCCGACCCCAACCGGGTGCAGCTGCGCATCTACAACGCCACCGGCCGCGAGGGGCTGGCCAAGACCGTCGCCAGCCAGCTCAGCAGCCGCGGCTACCTGATCCTGGCCACCGAGAACGACCCGCTGGCCGGCATCCGGCCGGTCGAGTCCTCGGCCGAGGTGCGGTATGGGCCGGCCGGGGCCAAGCAGGCCGCGCAGGTCCGCCGGCAGGTGCCGGGCGCGACCCTCTACCGCGACGCCCGCGAGGGGGCCGTGATCGACCTGGTCATCGGGGAGAAGTACAAGCGGCTGTCCACGCCGGCCGAGCTGGCCAAGGGGCGGCAGGGGCTGATCGGCCCGAGCAAGGCGGCACCGGCGCCGGCGAAGGCGGCGGTCCCGTCGCCGTCGCCGAGCTGCTGAGCCCGGCCGTGCCCGTGGGCCCGGCTGTGCGTGTGGGCCCGGCTGTGCCCGTGGGCCCGGTCGTGCCCGTGGGCCTGGTCGTGCGTGTGGGCCCGGCTGTGCGTGTGAGCCCGGTCGTGCGTGTGGGCCCGGCTGTGCGTGTGGGCCCGGCTGTGCGGGTGAGGCCGGGCGTGTGCGCCTGCGGCGCGGTAGCGGGTGGGGCGGTTCGGTGAGTGCGGTCGACTTCCGGCCCAGCCGGGACGGGTTCCGGTTCGGCAACTCCTGGCCCCGCGGCGCCCCGGTCCGGCTGGCCGGGATCGGCTTCGGCCGGGTGTACGGCGGACTGTGCGGCGGCATGGCGTACGAGGCCCGGCGGGCGTGGCTGGCCGGGGAGCCGCCGCCGGCCGACACGCTGGCCCCGGCCCGCGGCCCGCTGGCCGACCGGCTGTTCCGGGCCCAGCTGGCCAGCCTCGACCTGCCGGCCGGTCCGCTGCGCTACCTGTGGTATCAGCTGCCGCCGCAGGAGCAGGCCCGGCGCGGGCTGACCCTGACCGAGGGCCTGCCCCGGGTGCGGCGGTCCCTGGACGCAGGCGTGCCGGCCCTGGTCGGGCTGATCCGGGTGGTCACCTGGGACCCGCGCAAGGTCGTGGAGAACCACGTCGTCCTCGGCTACGGCCTGACCGAGTCGCCGGACGGCTCGGCCGAGATCGCCGTGTACGACCCCAACCACCCCGGCGACGACACCGTCCGGCTGCGCGTCAGCGCCGACGGCGCGGTGGCGTACTCGCACGGGACGGTGGCCGCGTTCACCGTCGTGGGACCGGACGCCCCCTGATCGGTGCGGCCCGGCCGCCCGCTCAGCCGTGCCGGGGGCCGGCCCGGCGGCCGGCCCGGATCGCCTTGGCCCAGTCGCCGGTCACCAGGCCGCGAGCGCGGACGTGGGCCACATCGGCGGCCGTGGCCAGCAGGGCGTGGCCGGTGCCGGCCCGGACCACGCCGGCGGGCTCGCCCGGGCGGCCGGCCACGAGGACGGCCGACTCGGCGGCCCACCCC
>DATINN010000422.1:0-6153 GCA_035474175.1 Mycobacteriales bacterium
TCGACGCCCGCCGCCTGCCGCTCGGCGTTGTCGGCCATCAGCTTGCGGGTGGTGTTGTCGACGGCCGCGATGTGGTCGGCGTCGAAGGCGTGCCGCAGCCCGAAGGTGTAGGCCAGCACGCCGACGCCGATGGAGAAGACGGGATGGTCGCCGCCGAGCGCGAAGTGGTGCGGCAGCACGAAGCCGAACAGGATGCCCAGACCGACGACGTGCAGCAGGACGATGAACGCGGCCATCCCGGCCAGCGACCGCTTGTCGCGCCGGGTCAGGCCGTCCCGGAACCGGGACACCCGCGACGCGCCGCCGGTCATCACGCTCCTCGTCACTCTGTAACCTTCGTACACGGTCAAGCAGGTTGCAAGGGCGGCTCCGGCGGCGCGCCGCGATCATGGACTGACGCACCGCGACCGGTGGTTGACAGCGTTACTAAGGGCCGTAGCATTCGCACGGCTTACCGGCCGTCCGCCTCCCGAACCACGGGAGGCACCGGTGGGCACCGCTGGATCCGGCCCTGTCGCGGGGGCGTCGAAGGGTCGGCGGGCGGAAGAGAGGAGTGCCGCCTCGGTGGCAAGACCGAGAGCCACGTCCCCCCTCCTCAGGTCGCTGTCCGTCGCCGGCGCCGCCGCGCTGCTGGTGGGCCTCGGGTCCGCGGGCGCGCAGGCCGCACCGGCCACCGCGACCGCACCGGGCACGTCGGCCGAGGCCGCGAGCCAGCTCAAGACGTTGAGCGCGAAGCTCCAGCAGGTCTCCAACCAGTACGTCGCGGCGCAGAAGCTGCTGGTCACCCGCACGGCGCAGGCCAAGACGGCCGCCGCCCGGGCCGAGAGCACCAGCCGCGCCGCCGCCGGCTACCAGGACCGGATCAAGCAGCTGGTCGGGTCGGAGTCGCGGACGGCGCCGTTCGGCAGCTTCGGCGCGCTGATGACCAGCGACTCGCCGGACCAGTTCGCGGCCCAGGCCAGCCTGATCGACGTGGTGTCGAGCCGGCGGGCGGCGGTGCTCAAGGCCGCCTCGTCGGCCGGCGCGGCCGCGGCCCGGGCCAACGCGGACGCGACGGCGGCCGTCGCCGCGGCGACCAGGCTGACCAAGGACCTCGCCACCAAGAAGGCGGAGCTGACCAAGGAGTCGGCCCAGAGCAAGGTCCTCTTCGACCGGCTGTCGCTGACCGAGCAGCGCGAGCTGCTGGCCGGGTCGGACGACCGGGCCAGCCGCGGTGACCCGCGCACGGACCCGGCGCCGCCGGTGGGCTCGGTCCCGGCCAGCAAGCGGGCCGCGGTCGCGGTCGCGACCGCGCGGGCCCAGATCGGCAAGCCGTACGTGACCGGCGGCAACGGGCCGGGCTCGTTCGACTGCTCCGGCCTCACCAAGTACGCGTGGGCCGCGGCCGGCGTGACGATCCCCCGGGTCAGCCGGGACCAGTACGCGGCCGGCACCAAGGTGGCGCGGGCCGACCTGCAGCCCGGTGACCTCGTCTACTTCGGCTCGCCGGTCTACCACGTCGCGATCTACATCGGCGGCGGCCAGATGATCACCGCGCCGCAGCCCGGCGAGTACGTGAAGTACCAGGCCGTGAGCGTGTTCCCGGACTACACCGGGGCCACCCGCCCCGGCGCCTGAACCAGCCTGCCCCGCGGGGCGGCCGGCCACCCCCCGGGCCGGCCGCCCCGACCCACCTCCGGGCGAGGCGGGGGCCGCCGCCCCGTGGTCGGCGGCCCCCGCGGGCGGGCCCCGGTGCCCGCCGGATCAAAGCCTGGAGGCGAGAGCGAACCAGACGACCCGGCGTCCGGTGGCGAAAGCCGGACGTTCTCCGGACACAACGATGCGATCACGCCCGTTGTAGGCTTGTCCGGGCAGAGTTGCACCAGACAGCTCCGGACGGGGAGTCGGTGGTCGCCGATCGTACGAATGGTCCTGTCGGTGCGTTCTGCGCCGAGCTGGCCGAGCTGCAGCGGCGTTCCGGGCTGAGCCGCACGGCGCTGGCCCGGGCGCTCAACTACGGCCGCTCCCAGCTGTACGAGATCCTCGACGGCCGGATCAAGCGCCCGCCGGAGTGGGACCGGCTGGTCGAGCCGCTGGTCCGCACCTGCCTGGCCCGGGAGCTCGCCGGAGCGGGCCTGGACCGGGCCGTGGCCGACTGGCGGCACCGGCACGAGGTGCTGATCAGGGTCCACGACGAGCTGAGCCGGCACCGCCCCACGTCGGGGCGGCGCAGCCTCAGCGAGGAGCTGACCACCCGAAGCAGGGATCTGTGGCCGAAGTTGTTGTCGCACCCTTTCGTGCGCGCGGTGTCCACCGGTGCCCTGGATGAAGTGACGTTCCGGCGCTGGATGGTCAACGACCATTACTTCAACGTCGAATACCAGCGGTTCGTGGCAGCAGTGGCCGCGATCGCGCCGACCGTGGAAGCGACGGAGGCGATCGCGCTGGCCATACCGAGTGACCACTTCGGTCTGGACCAGATCCGCCGCCTCGTGGCCCGCTCGTTCGTCGACGTGACCGCGGAGCCGAGTCTGACCGCGATCGGTTTCACCAGCTTCTTGCATGTTCAGGTGTCACGCGGTTATCCGCTGGCGCTGGCCGCGTTGTACGCAGCCGAGCGGGTCTATTTCGACACTTGGTCCAGCATCCGGGCCGAAGCCGATCGGTCGACACCGTACTGGCACCTGATCGAGCATTGGTCCTCGGAGCCGTACCGGGTCTGGATCTCCACACTGGGTCGGCTGGTCGATGCCTCCGAACCGAACCCGGAGACGTACCGGGTCTTCCAGCGGCTGGTGCGGTTCGAGATCGCGTTCTTCGACGCGATCTTCCACGGTTAGAGGAAGCCGCGCCGGGACCGGGTGCGGACCCGGACGTCGGACTGGGCCTGGGTGCGGGCGCCGAGCGCGGCCCGGGTGCGGGCGGCCTGCACGGCGGCGGTCAGCCCCTCGACGCTGAAGGTGCCGGTGTAGCGCTGGCCGTTGATGAAGAACGTCGGCGTGCCCGCCACCCCGCTCCCGTCGGCCGTCTCCACGTCCTGCGCGACCCGGCCGGCGTGCACGTGCCGCATCAGGTCGTCGTGGAAGCGCTTCGTGTCCAGCCCCTGCTCGCCGGCGTAGCGCATGAGGTCGGCGCCGCCGAGCTTCTCCTGCCGGGTCAGCAGCAGGTCGTGCATGGGCCAGAACCGGCCCTGGGCCGCGGCCGCCTCCGACGCCTCCGCGGCCAGCTGCGCCTGCGGGTGCACGTCGGTCAGCGGCAGGTGCCGCCAGACGTACCGGACGTCGGAGTCGGTGCTCAGCTCGGCCCGGATCGCGGTCTCGGCCTGCCCGCAGTACGGGCACTGGAAGTCGCCGTACTCGACCACGGTGACGGTCGCGTCCGCGGGCCCGCGGATGTGGTCGCGCTCCTCGTCCACGGCGTCGACCAGGTCCAGCAGCTGCTCGGCGTCGCCGAGCAGGGCCCGGGTCCGCCGGTCCGGCGGCAGCGCGGCCGTGGCCCGGAACACGGCCCAGGTCAGCGCGGTGGCGAGCACGGCCGCGGTCAGCACGCCCAGCTTGGCCTGGGCCAGCGCGGTGCCGTCCAGGGCCAGGTTCGCGATCAGGAACGAGACGGTGAAGCCGACGCCGCCGATCACGCCGCTGCCGGCGACCGCGGCCCAGCCCACGTTCGGCCGGATCCGGCTCCGGCTCAGCACCGTGACCAGCCAGGACGCGCCGGTGATGGCGATCGGCTTGCCGACCACGTAGCCGACGATCACGCCCCACGTCACCGGTGACCGGTACGCCTCGGCCAGGAACGCGCCGTCCAGGCCGATCCCGGCGTTGGCCAGCCCGAACAGCGGCACGATCACGTAGCTGGTCCAGGGGTGGTAGACCCGCTGCAGCCGGGCGTTGGGCGACAGCGAGGAGTTGAGCCGGGTCACCGTGGTCCGGGCCAGCTCCGGCGTCGGCTGCTCCCGGAACAGCCGGAACAGCCCGGACGCCTCCTCCAGGCTCTGCCGCACGGGCGAGTACGCCGGGGCGGTCAGGCCGATGGCCAGCCCGGCCACGATCGGGTCGACCCCGCTGGTCAGCAGCGCCGACCACATGACCACCCCGGCGATCAGGTACGCCGGGGACCAGTTCACCCCGATCCCGAGCATGCCGATCATCGCGCCCAGCGCCAGCGCGGCCAGCACCAGCGGCATGAGCGACACCGACTCGCTGTACGCCACCCCGATCACGGTCAGCGCGATCAGGTCGTCGACCACGAACATGGTGAGCAGGAAGATCCGGGCCCGGTCCGGCACCCGGCGGCCGAGCAGGGACAGCCCGCCCAGCGCCAGCGCGGTGTCGGTGGACATGGCCACGCCCCAGCCGTGCGCGTCCGGGCCGCCGGCGGTGAAGGCGAGGTAGATCAGCGCCGGCAGCAGCATGCCCAGCGAGCCGGCCACGATCGGCAGCACCAGCCGGCGCCGGTCCCGCAGGTCGCCGAGGTCGAACTCGCGCCGCGCCTCCAGCCCGACCACGAGGAAGAACAGCGTCATCAGCCCGCTGTTGACCCAGGTCCGCAGGTCGCGGGCGACCTCGTGGTCGCCGAGGCCGATCACCAGCCGGGTCCGCCACACCGTCTCGTACGAGCCCGGGTCGAGGTTGGCCCAGGCCAGCGCGGCCAGGATGGCCAGCACGAGCACGCCGGCGCTGCCGGACTCGGTCGTGAGGAAGGCGCGCACGGGCGCGGCCACGCGCCGTCTCGTGAAGGCGGGGCCGGTCTCGTCCGCGCCGGTCTCGGTCACCACCGGAGGCAGCACCGGCCGGGCCCGCGGTGTTCCCACGCCGATCCCCGCAAATCGCCCCAATTCTCGCCTACCGGGCACTTGTCCTGTATCTTCTGGCCCGGCCGTGTTCATGATCGGCTCATCCGTACCGGAAAGCGTGCAGGGGGCCCTCGGAATGACGACGCGCGAGTTTCCCGCGCTGGGGTTCGACCCGGCGCCCGGGGACCCGGGTGCGCTCAGCTCGGCCGCCGCCGACGTGGCCGGCACCGGGAAGGTGTTCGGGGACGCGTCGGCCAACGTGAGCCGGCTGAACTCCTCCGGCTGGACCGGGGACGCCGCCGACGCGTTCCGCAGCCAGCTCAAGGACCTGCCCCGCGACCTCGACCTGGCCGCCCGCTCCCACCAGACCGCGGCCCGGGCCCTGTCGGACTACCAGAGCGGGCTGGTGTCCCGGCAGCGCCGGGCGGCCGAGCTGGAGGCCCAGGCGGCCGAGCTGCGCCGCCGGGAGCAGTCCGCCGTCGCGGAGGTCAACCGGCTGGCCGGGCAGACCGCGCCCTCGGGCAGCCCGGAGTTCGCCCGGCTGAAGTCCCAGTACGACTCGGCCCGCTCGACCGCGACCACCCTCGGCTCGGAGCTGCAGGACGTGATCGCGCAGGCCCGCCGGCTGCACGGCGAGCACACGTCGGCCGCCTCGACCGCGGCCGGGACGATCCGCGACGTCGCCGACGCGCCGTACAAGGAGCCGGGGTGGCTGTCGCGGGCCTGGTCCTCGGTCAAGGGCTGGATCGCCGACCACGCCGACGTGCTGGAGAAGATCTCGGCCGTCCTCAAGGGCGTGTCGGCGGTGCTCGGCGTGCTGTCGCTGGTGCCGGGGCTGCAGTTCCTGGCCCCGTTCGCGCTGCTGACCGCGGGGGCGGCGCTGGCCATCGACGTGGCGCTGAAGGTGGCCACCGGCAAGGGTTCCTGGGTCTCGATCGGCATCGACGCCGCGCTCACCTTCCTGCCCGCCGGCAAGATCCTGTCCGGGCTCAAGGGCGTCAAGGCCGCCGTCGCGGGGGAGAAGGGCGCGGTCGCGGCCGAGCGGGCGCTGGCCGCCGGCGACGACGCGGCCAAGCTGCTGAAGGAGGGCGACGACCTCGGCCGTACGCTCGACGAGGTCTGGCCGCCGCCGAAGCTGGAGGGCGGCAACCCGCTGCCGACCAAGCCGATGCAGACGGGCTTCGAGGGGGAGCACTTGCCGGGCAACTCGATCTGGGGCACCGAGGTCAAGTACCTCGACGACGCCGGGCGGGAGTCGTACCGGGTCATCCCGAGGGACGGCAAGCTCGTCGACGTCAACGGCAACCCGTTCGACACCACGGCCGGCGTGACCCACTGGAGCGGCGACGGCCGGGCCATCTACGTGATGGACGAACAGG
>DATINN010000423.1:0-2616 GCA_035474175.1 Mycobacteriales bacterium
TGCACCTGGTCACCGGCACCCGGGTGCTGGACGTGACCGTCGCGGCCGGTGCGACCCGGACCGTCACCCTGCCGACCGCGACCGTGCCCGCCGGTGCCGCCGCGGTGCTGGCCAACCTGGCCGCGGTCACCCCGGCCGGCAGCGGCGACGTGCGGGTCTGGCCGACCGGGGGCAGCAGGCCGGGCGTGGCCAACCTGCTCTACAAGGCGGGCGTGACCGGCTCCGACCGGGTCGTGGTCGGCGTGTCCGGCGGCTCCTTCCAGCTGCTGAACAACGGCCCGGCCGCGGTCCGGATCGCCGTCGACGTCACCGGCTGGTACGGCGGGACCGGCGCCCGGTTCACCGCCGTCACCCCGGCGCGGGTCAGCGCGCCGGCGATCGCGGCCGGGGCGACCGTGGCCGTGCCGGTGGCCGGGCGGCCCGCCGGGGCCACCGCGGTGCTGGTCAGCCTGTCGGCCCGGCCCTCGGCCCGGACCTGGATGGCGGCCTGGGGGAGCGGGGCCCGGCCGCCGACGGCCGACCTGCACGCCGAGGCCGGCGCCTGGCAGACCACGACCGCGGTGCTGCCGGTGGGGGCGGACGGGACGGTCCGGCTCTACAGCGCGAACGCGGCCGCGACCGCGGTCCTGGACGTGATCGGCTGGTACCGCTAGCCGCGCGTTACGGTGGCGCCCGCGCAGGGGTGGGTGAGCCGTAGGAGGCGGTTGCGGTGCGGGTTCCGGCCCGGGCCGCCGGGGTGCTGGTGCCGGCGGCCCTCTACGGCCTGCTCGGCCTGCTCCGGCTGGCCCCGGTCTGGCGGGCGCCGAACACGCTGGTCCAGTGCGGCTGCGGCGATCCCGCCTTCACGATGTTCTACCTGGGCTGGACGCCGTACGCGGTGACGCACGGGCACGACCCGTTCTTCACCGACTGGCTGTTCTTCCCCTCCGGCGTGAACACGATGTGGAACGTCACGCTGCCGCTGCCCGGCCTCCTGCTGGCCCCGCTGACCTGGGGCTGGGGGGTGGTGCTGAGCTACAACGTGCTGGTCGCGCTGGCCTTCGCGGGCTCGGCGCTGTCGGCGTACCTGGTGCTGCGGCGGTGGGCGCCGTGGCGGCCGGCCGCGTTCGCCGGCGGCCTGCTCTACGGCTTCTCGCCGTACATGGTCGGGCAGGGGCTGGGGCACGCGCACATGCTGCTGCTGGCGCTGGTCCCGGTCCTGCTGCTGCTGCTGGACGAGGTGCTGGTCCGGCAGCGGCGGCCGGTCTGGGAGTCCGGGCCGCTGCTCGGCGCGGCCGCGGTGGCCCAGCTGCTCACGGCCGAGGAGGTGCTGGCCGGCGCGGCCCTGGTCGGCGCGCTCGGGCTGGTCGTGCTGGTGGTGCTGTTCCGGGACGGGATCCGGGCCCGCTGGCGGCGCGCGGCGGCCGGGCTGGCGCTGGCGGCCGGGACCGCGCTGGTGCTGGCCCTGGTGCCGCTGGTCAACCAGCTGACCGGGCCGCAGCGGCTGGTCGGCACCGTCAACAGCCCGGACCAGTACCACGCCGACCTGCTCAGCTGGGTCGTGCCGAGCCGGCTGGTGAAGTTCGCGCCGGCGGCGGCGGTCCGGTTCACCGACGGGTTCAGCGGCAACCCGGCCGAGAACGGCAGCTACCTCGGCGTGCCGCTGCTGCTGGCGGTGGTGGCGGTCGCGGTGCTGCTGTGGCGGCGGCGGCCGGTGGTGCGCTGGGCCGTCGTGCTGCTGGTCGTGGTGATGGTGCTGGCCCTGGGCCCGTCGCTGTCCGTCGGCGGGGACGAGACCGGGGTGCCGCTGCCGTTCCAGCTGGTCCACCACCTGCCGCTGCTGGAGAGCCTGATCAGCGTGCGGCTCTCGTCGTACGCGGTGCTGCTGTGCGCGTTCCTGCTCGCGGTCGGGCTGGACGCGCTGCACCAGCTGCCGGTGCCGCGGTGGCGGCCCCGGGCGGCCGGGCTGGTGGCCGGGCTGGCGGCCGTGGTCGCGTTGCTGCCGCTGCTGCCGGCCCAGCTGTCGTACGCGGTGCAGGACGCGGGGGTGCCGCCCTGGTTCCGGAGCGCGGCGGCGCAGCAGCGGGTGCCGGCCGGCAGCGTGCTGGTCACCGTGCCGGCGGCGACGCCGACGGACGCGGCCGCGATGGTGTGGCAGGCCGAGGCGGGATACCGGTTCAAGGTCCCGTTCGGCTACTCGCTGCACCCGGACGCGCAGGGCACCGGCCGGTTCCCGCCCGAGCCGTCGAAGTTCCTCACCGTGGTCAGCCGGGTCGGGCGGGGGACGCTGCCGGTGCTGAGCCCGGCCGACATCGTCACGATGCGCACCGACCTGGCCCGCTGGCAGGTCCGGACGATCGTGGTCACCATGCCGGACACCCCGCAGCGGGCCGCGGTGCTGGAGGTGCTGGGCCGGGTCACCGGGCGGGCGCCGGAGCCGGACACCGGCGCCTGGGTCTGGTACGGGCTGGATCCGGCCGCGCTCGACCGGCTCCCCGCCGGCCCCGCACTCCGCCTCGCCGGCTGAGGCCGGGCTGGTCCGGGGCGGGCCGGGTCGCCCCAGGGCCGGGTCGCTCCAGGGCCGGGTCGCGCCGGGGCCGGGTCGCGCCGGGGCCGGGTCGCGCCGGGGCCGGGTCG
>DATINN010000424.1:0-3436 GCA_035474175.1 Mycobacteriales bacterium
GGTGGCTGCAACTTGCTGTGCGAGCATTGGCCCGCAGTGATCGCACGACGGCCCAGATCGAACGATCGCTTACGGCGAAGGGGGCGTCTCCCTCGCAGATTCGTGCGGTGGTTCGACAGCTGACGTCGTTGAAATATCTCGACGATGTCGCGTTCGCTGCTCGGTGGGCCGATCGGCGGCTCGAACGCATGCCGATGGGGCGTGCGCGCATGCAAGAGGAACTACTCGCCACAGGTTGTCCTGAACTGGGGCAGCTGCTCCGGGTCGGTGACGCCGGCCAGCCGGACGAACCCCACGCCGTCGCCGAAGCCGGCCGCCACGGTCCGCGCGGCCTCCAGGGCCAGGCTGGTCTTCCCCACGCCGCCGGGGCCGGTGATCGTGACCAGCCGGTGCTGCCGCAACAGCCCGGCCACCCGGCGCAGGTCGGTCTCGCGGCCGAGGAAGGACGTCAGCCGGGGCGGCAGCGCCCGCGGCGCCGGGGTCTGGACCGCCGGGCTCTGGACCGCCGGGCTCTGGACCGCCGGGGTCGCGGTGACCCGGGCCGGCGGTGTCAGGTCGGCGCGCTGCTGCAGGATCGCCTCCTGCAGGTCACGCAGCTCGGCGCCGGGCGTCAGGCCGAGCTCGGCGTCCAGCAGCGCGCGGGCCCGCTGGTACGCGGCCAGCGCGTCGGCCTGCCGGCCGGCCCGGTACAGCGCCAGCATCAGCCGGCCGTGCAGCCGCTCCCGCAGCGGGTGGGCGGCCGTCAGCGCCTCCAGCTCGGCCAGCACCTCGGCATGCCGGCCGGCGCGCAGCTCCAGGTCGAGAAGCTCCTCCCGGGCGGCCAGCTGCAGCTCGGTCAGCCGGGTGGCCTCCGGCGCCGCCCACCGGGCCTGCGAGAACTCGGCCAGCGCGGCCCCCCGCCAGCACGCCAGCGCCTCCCGGTAGAGCGCGCCGGCGGCGACCGGGTCGGCGTCCGTGACCGCGCGGGCGGCGGCCACCCGCTCGGCGAAGCGGAGCGCGTCGACCTCGCCCGGGTCGACGTCGAGGACGTAGCCCGGCGGCCGGGTGCGGACCAGGGCGCCGCCGGTCGACAGCGCCCGGCGCAGCTTGGACACCCGCACCTGCAGGGCGTTGCCCGGGTTGGCCGGCAGGTCCTCGCCCCACAGCCCGTCCACCAGGGCCGGGACCGCGACCACCCGGCCCGCGGACAGGGCCAGCAGCGCCAGCAGCTCCCGCTCCCCGCCGCCGGGCAGCGGCCGGACCTCACCGTCGACGACCACCTCGACCGGACCCAGGACGCGGATCTCCATGCCACGCCCCTCTCCGACCGGCCCCGCGAGCGCCGATTCTCGACCCCGTCGCTGCCCCAGGCAACGCGCTCCCGGTCAGCGGCCGGACAGCGCCCGGACAGCGCGTCGCGACACGGTCGGCCCGACCCGCCGGACAGGAGGCACCCGTGATCTCGATCCACGTCCCGGCGATGGGCTCGCGGCAGGACGCCCGGGCGATCAGCGCCCGGATCAGCGACGTGCCGGGCGTGCGGATCCTCCGGACCGACCTGGCCACCCGGACCGTCGAGGTGACCGGGACCGCCGATCCCGCCGCCGTGGACGCCGCCGTCCGCGCCGCCGGCTACGCCGTCGCGGACGGCTCCCCGCCACCTGCACCAGCCCGGACAGGAGACCCTCTCGTGGACACCCTCTTCCCGACCGACACCACCGGCCTGCCCGAGGCCACCGCCACCCCGATCGTCGCGCTGGCCGACGGCGACACCCTCGAGCTCCGGCCCGGCCCGGTCGCCAAGCGCCTGGCCGGGACGACCGTACGCATGCTCGGCTACAACGGGTCCGTCCCCGGTCCCACCCTGCGGGTGCGGCAGGGCAGCGAGGTCGTCGTGCCCGTCACCAACGGCACCGACCTGGAGACGACCGTGCACTGGCACGGGCTGCGGCTGCCCAACCGGTACGACGGCGTCCCGTACGACACCCAGCAGCCGATCCCGCCCGGCGGCCGTTTCACCTACCGGCTCTCGTTCCCGGACCCGGGCCTGTACTGGTACCACCCGCACATCCGCGAGGACTACACGCAGGAGATGGGCCTCTACGGCACGATCCTGGTCGACCCGGCCGAGCCGGACTACTGGCCGCCGGCCGACCGCGACGTCGTCCTCACCGTCGACGACGTGCTGATCGAGGACGGTGTCATCGCGCCGTTCAGCCGGACCGAGACCAACTACGCCGCCATGGGCCGCTACGGCAACGTGCTGCTGGTCGGCGGCGAGACCGACCTGACCCTGTCCGCACAGGCGGGCGAGGTGGTGCGGCTGTGGCTGGTCAACACCGCCAACAGCCGGGTCTTCGACGTCCGGCTGCCCGGGGCCCGGATGAAGCTGGTCGGCGGGGACAGCGGCCGGGTGGAGCACGAGGAGTTCGTCACCTCGGTGGTGCTGGCGCCGTCGGAGCGGGCCGTGGTCGACGTGCTGTTCGAGCGGCCGGGGGAGCTGACCCTCGAGCACCACACCCCCCGCCGCACCTACCGGCTGGCGACGGTCACCGTCACCGGTGCCGCGCCGGTGCCGCGCCCGGCGTTCGACCAGCTGCGGCAGGCCCCGGAGCTGGCCGCCGAGCGGGAAGGGCTGGCCGCGTGGTTGGCCGCGCCGCCGGACAAGGTCCTGGCCGCGGTGGCCGAGATGGACGACCCCGCGGCCGAGGGGGACGGGCCGGTCTCGTACGGCTGCCCGATGCACCCGGACGTGGTCAGCGACCGGCCCGGCCGCTGTCCCGACTGCGGCATGAAGCTGATGGCGATCGCCCCGGCCGACGGCCCCGCGGACCACCACCACGACCACGGCTCCGGCACCGCCGACGGGATCGAGTGGGAGGACGACATGGCGGAGCTGAACCGCCGCACCACCCCGGCGACCATGCGCTGGAAGCTGCTCGACCGCACGACCGGCGGCGACCGCCCACCGGTCGGCTGGCAGTTCACCGCCGGGGAGCGGGTGAAGCTGCGGCTGGTCAACGAGATGGACTCCGACCACCCGATGCACCACCCGTTCCACATCCACGGTGCCGGCCGGTTCCTGGTGCTGTCCCGCGACGGCGTGCCCGAGCCGAACCTCGGGTGGAAGGACACCGTGCTCATCCGCACCGGGCAGACCGTCGACCTCCTCTTCGACGTGACCAACCCCGGGGTGTGGATGGCGCACTGCCACATCGCCGAGCACATGCACAGCGGGATGATGTTCGGCTTCACCGTCGTGCCCGGGGCGTCGGCATGACCGCCGGGACGCACGACGCCGGCACCGAGCCGTACGACGTCGTCGTGGTCGGCGGCGGCCAGGCCGGCCTGGCCGCCGCCTGGCACCTGCGCCGGCTGGGCCTGCGGTACGTGGTGCTGGAGGCCGCGGCCGAGCTCGGGCACTCCTGGCGGTCGCGGTGGGAGTCGCTGCGGCTGT
>DATINN010000425.1:0-10532 GCA_035474175.1 Mycobacteriales bacterium
GCACGCCCGACACCGCCCGCACGCCCGACACCGCCCGCACGCCCGACACCGCCCGCACGCCCGACACCGCCCGCACGCCCGACACCGCACCCGACATCCCGGCACCCGGCCCGCAGATCCCGCTGCCGGGCCCGGAGATCCGGACGCCGGGCCCGGCCGAGCCGGCGGCGCCCCGATGACCACCGGCCGACCCCGGGGACCGCGATGACCGCCGGGCCGCTGACGGCGGGACCCCTGACCGGCGCGCTGGTCGCTGTCGTGGCCGGGATCTTCGGCCTGCTCATCGGCTCGTTCTTGAACGTGGTCGTGCACCGCGTGCCCGCCGGCGTCTCGGTGGTCCGCCCCCGCTCGGCCTGTCCGTCCTGCGGGCACCAGCTCCGGTCCCGGGACACCGTGCCGGTGGCGTCCTGGATCCTGCTCGGCGGCCGCTGCCGGGACTGCGAGGCCACCGTCCCGGCCCGCTACCCGGCCGTGGAGCTGGCCACCGGGCTGCTGTTCGCCGCGGTCACGCTGACCCACTGGCGCTCGGGCGCGCTCCCGGCGCTGCTGTGGGTGACCGCGGCCGGGGTCGCGCTGTTCGTGATCGACCTGGACACGCACCGGCTGCCGGACGCGATCGTGCTGCCGTCGTACCCGGTGGTCGCCGTGCTCCTCCTCGCCGGCGGCCTGGTCACGGGCGACCTCCCGGTGGCGCGCGCGCTGGCCTCGGCCGCGGTCTGGCTCGGCCTGTACGGGCTGCTGTGGTTCGGGACGCAGGGCCGCGGAATGGGCCTCGGTGACGTCAAGCTGGCCGGGGTGCTGGGCCTGGTGCTGGGCTGGCTGGGCTGGGGCCCGTCGGTGCTGGGCCTGTTCGCCGGCTTCGCCGTCGGCGCGGTCGTCGGGGTCGGCCTGCTCGCGTCCGGACGGGTGAGCCGGCGGACCCCGATCGCTCACGGTCCGTTCCTGCTCGCCGGCGCGGCGATCGGGCTGTTCGCAGGTGCAGCGGTGTGGCACGGCTGGCTCGCCGTGACCGGCTTCGGTTGACCACGTTGCGTCACCACTATTGCCTACGTACAGTTACCGTTCACTACCGTGAGTGAACGGAGATGTCGCATTGCCCATCGTGCACGCGGGACCGGACCGGAACAGCGCCGACGCCGCCGAGCTCTGGCAGCGCTACGAGTCCACCGGCGACACCGAGGCGTTGCTGCTGCACTACCGCGGCCTGGTCGAGCAGATCGCCGGCCGGATGAGCGCCGACCTGCCGCCGTTCGTGGAGCGCTGCGACCTGGTCTCGTACGGGATCCTCGGCCTGGTCGACGCCATCGCCAAGTTCGACCGGACCCGCGCGGTGAAGTTCGAGACGTACGCGGCGACCCGGATCCGGGGCGCCATCCTCGACGGCCTGCGCAGCATCGACTGGATCCCGCGCTCGGTCCGGATGAAGCTGCGGGCCATCGCCCGGGCCGAGGCCGCGCTGCAGATGACGCTGCACCGGTCGCCGACCGAGGCCGAGCTGGCCGCCGCGGTCGGCATGTCGGTGCCGGCGCTGCGCAAGCTGGCCGGGGAGGCGGCGCTGCGCAACCTCGTCCCGCTGGACGACGTCCGGCACGCCTCGGCCGTCGAGCACACGTCCTCGCGCTCGGTCCTGGCCCGGGACAACCGGGCCGACCAGCCCGGCGACGCGCTGGAGGCGGACGAGCGCCGGCAGGCCGTCACCTGCGCCATCGAAGGCCTGAACGACCGGGACCGCACGGTGATCGACCTCTACTACTACCGGGGGCTCAAGCTCACCGAGATCGGCCGGATGCTCGGCGTCACCGAGGCCCGGGTCTCCCAGCTGCACACCCGGGCCCGGACCGCGCTGCGCGAGACCTTGCTGGCCATGGACTTCTAGCCCCCGACCGGGACCCCGAACACCGTCCGCAGTGCACCCTGGGAGGGCAGATGCGACTCGGCCGCGCCAGCAAGGCGCCCGGCGCCGGGCTCGACGAGCTGTTGACCGAGCCCGATCCGCGCGCGGACCGGCGGCTGCTCGGTGACCTGCTCGTCGAGCAGGCCGGCGTCACCCCGGCCCAGGTGGCCGAGGCCATGCTGGTCCGCGCCGGCACCGGCAAGCGGCTGGGCAGCGTCCTGGTCGAGGCCGGCGTCATCGACGAGCGCCAGCTCACCGAGGCGCTCAGCGCCCAGCTCGGCCTGCCCGTGGCTGACCTGCGCAGCCACACGCCGGAGCCGGAGGCGGTCGCGCTGCTGTCCGACTCGCTGGCCCGGGGGCTGGGCGCGGTGCCGCTGCGGATCGACGCGGGCGGCGTCCTGGAGGTCGTCGTCGCCGACGCCGGCGGCACCACCCGCTCGGACCTGGAGAAGGCGACCGGGCGGCGGGTGCAGCTGCTGCTGGCCCCGCCCGGCGACGTGCGCCGGGTCATCGACAGCACGTACCGCGCGCTGGCCGACATCGAGCAGCAGGTGGCCGCGTTCAGCGCCGGCCAGAGCGGCCGGGCGGGCGCGGCCCGGGGCGTGGAGGCGCCGGTCGTCCAGATCGTCGACAAGCTCATCACCCAGGCGCTGCGCGACCGGGCCTCGGACGTCCACATCGAGCCGCAGGACGAGCAGGTCCGGGTCCGCTTCCGCATCGACGGCGCGCTGCACGACGTCATCACGCTGCCCGACGCGATGGGCGGCGCCATCGCCAGCCGGATCAAGGTCGTGGCGAACATGAACATCGTCGAGCGCCGCCGTCCCCAGGACGGCCAGATCGCGATGACGATCGACGGCCGCCCCATCGACATCCGGGTCGCCACCACCGGCACCGTGTTCGGCGAGAAGGTGGTGCTGCGGCTGCTGGACAAGAGCCGCCCGCTGTTCCGGCTGGCCGACCTGGGGATGCCGCCGGCCACCGAGAAGCGCTTCGCCGGCCTGGTCCGGTCCCCGTACGGGATGGTCATCTGTGCCGGCCCGACCGGCAGCGGCAAGACCACCACGCTGTACGCGTCGGTCAGCGAGATCAACGGCGTCGAGCGCAACATCACCACCATCGAGGACCCGGTCGAGTACGTCTTCCCCTCGCTCAACCAGATCCAGATCAACGAGCAGGCCGGCGTGACGTTCGCGGCCGGCCTGCGCTCGATCCTGCGCCAGGACCCGGACGTCATCCTGGTCGGCGAGATCCGTGACGTCGAGACCGCCCGGATCGCCGTCCAGTCGGCCCTGACCGGGCACTTCGTGCTGTCCTCGCTGCACGCCACCGACGCCGTGTCGGCGCTCTACCGCTTCCTGGACATGGGCATCGAGGCGTTCCTGGTGGCCTCCTCGGTGCTGGCCGTGGTGGGGCAGCGGCTGCTGCGCAAGACCTGCCCGCACTGCCGGGTGCCCTACGCCCTGACCCCCGAGGAGGAGGTCTTCTACCGCCAGGCCGGCGGCCAGGGCCGGACCCAGTTCTGGGTCGGCGCCGGCTGCAACCTCTGCTCGCAGACCGGCTACCTCGACCGGGTCGGCGTCTACGAGCTGCTGCAGCTGACCGAGGAGATGCGCGCGCTGATCGTGGCGCCCAACCCGTCCCACGACGACATGCGCCGGCTGGCCCTGGAGCAGGGCATGCGCTCGATGCGGCAGGAGGCGATCCGGCTGGTGGACAGCGACGTCACCACGGTCGCCGAGGTCGTCCGCACGATCTACACGCTGTGACCGCGGAGGAACGCCGATGACGACGACCGCCCCGGGCCGGGGCTCCGCGGGCGCGCCGCGCTTCAAGGAGCGCAGCCGCTTCAACGTCGAGCTGACCAAGAAGAAGATCAAGCGCGGGGACCTGGCCAACCTGTCCCGCCAGCTGTCGGCCTTCCTGCAGGCCGGCATCCCGCTGCTGGACGCCGTCTCGGTGCTGGCCCAGGAGTCCGACCGCCCGGCGGTGCGCCGGGTGATGACCGAGATCGGCTCGGCGGTGCGCTCGGGGTCCTCCTTCGCCGACGCCGTCGACCGGCACCCGAAGGACTTCCCGCCGTTCTACCGGGGCATCCTGCGCTCGGCCGAGCTGACCGGCCGGCTCGACACCGTGCTGGACCAGCTCTACGGCTACCTCGAGCGCGACCTGGAGGCCCGCCGCAAGGTGAAGGGCGCGATGATCTACCCGGCGGTGATCGCGGTGATGGCGGTCGTCGCGGTGGCCGTGCTGGCCGTCGTCGTGCTGCCGAAGTTCGTCGACTTCTTCGACAGCCTCGACGTGCCGCTGCCGCTGACCACCCGGATCCTGCTCAGCGGCTCCAGCTTCGTCGCGACCTGGTGGTGGGCGCTCGGGGCCGGGCTGGCTGCCGTCGTCGTCGGCTACCTGGTGGCGATCCGGTACCGGCCGGCCCGGCGGCTGCGGGACGGCCTGCTGCTGCGGGCACCGGTGATCGGCAGCACGATCCAGTTCGCGGTGGTGGAGCGGTTCACCCGGCTGCTCGGGTCGATGGTGGCGGCCGGGGTGCCGCTGCCGGAGGCGATGGCGGTGGCCACCGCGAGCCTGCGCAACCTCGTCTTCGAGCGCGGCCTGGTGCTGGCCCGGCGGCAGCTGATGGACGGCTCCGGGCTGGCCGGCCCGATCGTCGCGACCGGGCTCTTCCCCGGCGTGGCCAACCAGATGATCCGGGTCGGCGAGGAGACCGGGACGCTGGACACCCAGCTCGACATCGCCGCCACCTACTACGCCCGCGAGCTCGACTACAAGATCAAGAAGCTCACGACGCTGATCGAGCCGGCCGTCATGGTCGTGATGGGGCTGGTCGTCGGCTTCGTCGCGGTCGCGCTGGTCTCCGCGATGTACGGCGCCTTCGGCGGGGTGCAGACGTGAGCTGGCGCGGCCCCCGCCCCGACGCCGGGGAGACCCTGACCGAGCTGCTGGTCACGGTGGTGATCCTCGGGATCGCCACGGCCGGGATCAGCGTCGCGCTGGGGATGACGGTGAAGGCCTCGGCGATGCAGCGGCAGCAGGCGCTGGCGCAGAACGCGCTGCGCTCCTGGGCCGAGCAGATCGGGGCCGGCCCGTACACGGCCTGCGCGACGGCCGGCAGCTTCGCCGCCCCGAGCCCGGCGCCGGCGCGGGGGCTGACCGCCGCGGTCACCGCCGTGCAGTACTGGAACGGCGTCACGTTCGTCAGCTCGTGCGGCACCGACACCGGTGTCCAGCGGGTCACGCTGCGGGTCACGGCGGCCAACGGGCTCTCGCCCGCGCTGACGAAGACGGTCGCCGTGGTGGTGCGCAAGCCCTGCGCGTCGACGTGCTGAGGCCGGCCCACCGGAGCGGCCCCGAGACCACCGCCGACGCCGGCCCCGCCGCCAGCCCCGCCGCCAGCCCCGCCGCCAGCCCCGCCGCCAGCCCTGACGCCGGCCCCGCCGCCGGCATTGACCCCGGCACCGACGCCGGGTTCACGCTGGTGGAGCTGCTGATCTCGATCACGCTGATGGGGATCGGGCTGACCACGGTCGTCGCCGTGTCCTTCGTCGCCGTGCACAACGCGGCCGCCGCCGACAGCCGGCTGGACGACTCCAACGACCTGGTCCGGGCCGCGGCCTACTTCGGCGACGACGTGGCCGGGGCGCAGGGCGTCGTCCTCGACTCCGAGCCGCTGTGCGGCACCGACGACACCGCGCTGGTCGAGTTCTCCGGCCAGGACTTCACCGACACCAACCCGCCCGCGCCCACCACGACGGTCGTCACCTACGTCGTCCGGCAGCCCGACGACGAGGACCTGCCGCCGGAGCTGCACCGGCTGTCCTGCCGGGCCGACTCGACCGGGCCCACGTACCCGCTGACCCCGGTCACGGACATCACGGTGGTGCGCGGGCTGTCCGACGACGTCCCCGCGGTCAGCTGCGGCGGTGCCGCCTGCGGGCCCGGGTTCGCCCAGGTCGACCTCACGGTCACCGAGAGCGGCGGCCTCAGCTTCACGCTGACGGGCCGGCGCCGGACGTCGCCATGACCGGACCCGCCCCGACCGGGCCCGCCCCGCGCCGGCGGCTCCGGGGCCCGCGCCGGCGACTCCGGGGCGGCGTCCGGGGCCCGCGCCGGCGGGTGCCAACCGGCGACGACACGGGCGCGTCGCTGGTGCTGGCGCTGGCCCTGACCACCTTCCTCGGCCTGGTCATCGGCGCGCTGCTGTCCTACAGCGGCGCCAGCATCCGCGCCGCCAGGGCGACCGACACCCGGGCGGCGGCCTCGTACGACGCCGACGGCGCGCTGAAGACGGCGATCAACCAGGTCCGCAACAGCACCTTCAACAACGACCCGGGCTCGACCTGCCCGGACCTGCCCGTGCCCGGGTCCGGGCCGGCGGTCACCACCACCTGCACGGCCGCCGCCGGGACCGGCGCGTCCAGCGAGAAGGTGCCGATCACCACGGCCAACCGGCCCGCCCAGACCCTGCTGGCGCTGGGCACCAACGCCGGCGAGACCGGCATCGCGCAGGTCGGCGGCAACCCGTTCCGGGTGCAGGGCAAGGTCTTCAGCAACGGCCCGGTCACCACCGGCACCGGCTCGCTGGAGAGCGTGGACGCGGCCATCCGGGCCCGCGGCGCCTGCACCGGCAGCGTGATCAGCCGGGACGCCCAGGGCAACCAGGTCACCACCGTGTGCTCGACCACGACCGGGCTGCCGGCCGACCCGGCGTACGCGCAGCCGACCACCGGGCTGACCTGGCGGCCGCTGCCGACCTGCGACAGCACCAGCACGGTCGAGTTCACCCCCGGCTACTACGACGACGCCGTGGGCCTGTCGGCGATGATGAGCGGCACCGGCGCCTGCGCCGGCAAGACGTTCCTCTTCCCGGCCGCCGCGAGCGGGGTCGGGCTCTACTACTTCGACTTCCACAACGGCGAGGGCGGCGGCCTGCCCGCGGGCGCCCGGGTGTGGACGATCGCCGACCGCAACGCCGAGGTCGTCGGGGGCACGCCGCAGGGCTGGACGCCGGACGCCTCGGCCCCGGCGGCGATCCCCGGGTCCTGCGTCAGCCCGATCAACGCGACCACCAGCAACGGCGTGGAGTTCGTCTTCGGCGGCGACAGCCGGATGGCGCTGAAGGCCGGCGCGGTCGAGCTGTGCGGGCAGTATTCGACCACGACGCCGCCGATCACCGTGTACGGCGCGAAGACCGGCAGCGACACCGCCGTCACCAAGACCGCGGTGACCGACAAGACCGGCACCAACCCCGGCACCGGGCCGTCGTTCAGCAGCCCGGCCAACATCTACTCGGCCAACGCCGTCGCGGCCACCGCCCTGGTCGACTCCACCAACGTCGTCGGCGGCGTGACCGCGAGCGTGCTGGTGAAGGGGTTCCTGCCGACCACCACCGTGCCGCCCGGGGCGGTGCTGTCCTCGGCCAAGCTCGTGATCGTGCACCGGGACAACAACGCGACCGGCAGCCGGCTGGCGTCGTTGAAGGTCACCGTCACCCCGACCCGGACCGTCGCGGCGCCGCTGGCCAACGTGCCGCAGCCGACGATCTACTCCGACGGACCGACCGGCCTGACCTACCACACCGACACGTTGGACCTGCTGCCCAGCCTGGGCCCGGACGTGCACGCCAACGGCTACGCCGGCCTGCAGATCCGCTACGACGCCGGCACCACCCTGCTCAACAAGGTGACCGAGAACCTCGACTCCATCCGGGTCACGCTGGTCTACCGCCTCCCGGCCGTACGGGGCGAGAAGATCGCCGTCAACGGCGGCGCCAACTGCGTCGGGCTCTACCCGGCCGGGTGCGACCTGCTGGAGACCGAGGCCGGCTCGACCCTGTCCGTGCAGGGCACCGTCTACGCCCCGTACGCGTTCCTGGACCTGCGGCAGAGCGGGGTGACCGCGCCGGTGATCCGGGCCGGGACCGTGGCCCGGGCGGTGCAGTTGCAGGTGCTCCCGGCCGCCGGCTACACCGGGCCGCTGCTGGACCTGCCCAGCACGTCCACCGGCCCGGCGCCGCTGGAGGTGTACTTCCGCGCGCTCGTGTCGGCGAAGGTGGTCGCGACCGCGCGGGTGCGGTTCCCGGCGACGGACCCGACCGTCACCCCGATCGCCGGGCGCCGCAGCGTCACCGTGCTCAGCTGGACGATCCGACGAACATGATCGCGGCCCTTAAGTGCGGGGCCCGGGATGCCGATTCGCCTGAGGCGCAAGGCTCTTGCCAGTCAGTGAAACGGGGGAACATCTTGAACACCAGTCAGATCCAGCAGCGGCTCCGCAAGGGTGGGGACCAGGGCTTCACCCTGGTCGAGCTGCTCATCGTCATCGTCGTGCTGGGCATCCTCTCGGGCATCGTGCTCTTCGGTGTCGCCCGGTTCCGCAGCGACGCCAACAACGCCGCCTGCAAGGCCGACGTCGCGACCGTGTCGGTCGCGGCCGACGCGTACGACGCGGCGACCGGCAACTACCCGAGCGACGTCGCGACGCTGGTCACCGGCCAGTACCTGAAGTCGACGCCGTCGGGGACGTACGCCTTCAACGCCACGACGAAGACCGTCACGCGCACCCCGGCCTGCTCGTAGCCGCACCAGCTCAGGGCCCGGCGTTCTCCCCCGCCGGGCCCTGAGCATCGGCCGCCACCCGACGGGGGGATCGACGTGAGCAGCAGGACACGGGAGCTGCCGGGACAAGCACACCGGCCCGGCGAGCAAGGGTTCACCCTGGTCGAGCTCCTCGTCGTCATCGTCGTGCTCGGCATCCTGTCGGGCATCGTGCTGTTCGGGGTGTCCCGGTTCCGCACCGACGCCACCCTGGCCGCGTGCAAGGCCGACGTCGCGACGGTCTCCGTCGCCGCGGACGCCTACCACGCCCAGACCGGCACCTACCCGCCCGACATCGTCCTGCTCGTCTCCGGCGGCTACCTCAAGTCCTACCCGGCCGGCACCTACACCTTCGACACCGCCGGCCGTTCCGTCGTGCGCTCCCCCGCCTGCGCCGACGGCACCGGCAGCAGCACCCACGCGGGCGCGACCGGCGGCATCGTCGGCGTCGGCAGCACCCGCTGCATCGGGCCGGCCGGCAACAGCGCCGAGGACGGCACCGCTATCCAGCTGACCACCTGCAACGGCGCGACCGGTCAGCAGTGGACGCTGCCGGCCACGTACCCGGCGCCCATCCGGTCGCTGGGCAAGTGCCTCACCGCTCCCGGCACCGCGGACCGCACCTACCTGCAGCTGGCCACCTGCGACGACGGGCCCGGCCAGCTGTGGGACCTGGAGCCGTCCGGGGAGGTGCTGGTCAACCCCCGCTCCGGCAAGTGCCTGGACGCGGAGGGGGCCGCCGTCACCGACGGGACCCGCCTGATCATCTGGCCCTGCCACCGCCAGTCCAACCAGCGCTGGCTGCTGCCGTGACCGTCCTCAGTGGACCATCCGAGCCCGCAGGAGATCTCATGCACCCGACCCCGCCGGCCCGCCCGGGCGACCGCGGCTTCACCCTGGTCGAGCTGCTCATCGTCATCGTCGTGCTGGGCATCCTGTCCGGCATCGTGCTCTTCGGTGTCGCCCGCTTCCGCGGCGACGCCAACCTGGCCGCCTGCAAGGCCGACCTGAGCACGGTCGCGATCGCCGCCGACGCCTACGACGCGCAGACCGGCAGCTACCCGGCCGACGTCGCCGCGCTGGTCACCGGGCAGTACCTGAAGTCCACGCCCGCGGGGACGTTCGCCTTCAACGGCACCACCAAGGCGGTGACCCGCACGCCGGCCTGCTCGGACGGCACGGCCACCGCGGGCGGCGGCGGCGCGACCGGGACCGCGACCCCGACCGCCACCCCGACCGGGACCGCCACGCCGAGCCGCACGCCCACGCCGAGCCCGACGGCCACGCCCAGCCGGACCGGCTGACCGGCCACAGTGGACAGACCCGGAAGGACAGACATGCAGCAGCCACGCCGTCAGGCCCGGCCCGGCGAGCTCGGCTTCACCCTGGTGGAGCTGCTCATCGTCATCGTCGTGCTCGGCATCCTCTCCGGCATCGTGCTCTTCGGTGTCGCCCGCTTCCGCGGCGACGCCAACCTGGCCGCCTGCAAGGCCGACCTCGCCACCGTCGCGATCGCCGCCGACGCCTACGACGCGCAGACCGGCGGCTACCCGACGGGCGTCGCCGGCCTGCTGTCCGGCCAGTACCTCAAGTCGACCCCGTCGGGCACGTACACCTTCGACGGCACCGCCAAGACGGTGACCCGGTCGCCGGCCTGCTCCGACGGCACCGCCACGTCCGGCGGTCTCACCGCCGCGTCCGGGTCGGCCACCCCGACACCGTCGGCGCCGGCCCGCACCGGCTCCTTCACCGGGGTCAACGGCTACTGCGTGGACCTGGCCAACAACAGCGGCGCCGACGGCACGTCCGTCCAGCTGGCCGGTTGTGCCGCCGGCAACGCCGGCCAGCAGTGGACGGCGCCGCCGTCCTACCCCGGCGTGATCAAGGCGCTCGACAGCTGCCTGGACGTGCAGGGCGGCGGCCGCAACAACAACACCGTCGTCCAGCTGTACGGCTGCAACAACACCGGGGCGCAGGTGTGGAGGCTGCAGTCGGACGGCACCCTGCTCAACCCGCAGTCCGGCCGG
>DATINN010000426.1:0-3561 GCA_035474175.1 Mycobacteriales bacterium
CTGCGTGGTGCTGGCGGTGGACTACTCGCTCGCCCCCGACCACCCCTTTCCGGCCGCGGTCGAGGAGGTCGCGGCCGTGGTCCGGCAGGTCGGCCGGACGGCGGCGGACTGGGGCATCGACCCCGGCATCGTCTCGGTCGGCGGGGTGTCCGCGGGCGGCAACCTGGCCGCGGCGCTGACCCTGACGCTGCGCCGGGACGGCGGCCCGCGGCTGGTCTTCCAGCTGCTGGAGGTGCCGATCCTCGACCTGACCCGCTGGGTCGCGACCGGCGCGGTCGACCCCGACCCGCTGCACGCCGGGCAGCTGGTCGCCGCGGTCGGCCGCTACCTGCCCGACGCCGGCGCCGCCCACCAGGAGCTGGCCTCGCCGCTGTGCGCGCAGGACCTGTCCGGACTGCCGCCGGCCCGCATCTTCACCGCCGAGCTGGACCCGCTGCGGGTCGACGGCGAGCGCTACGGCGGCCGGCTGGCCGCGGCCGGCGTCCCGGCCACCGTCTCGGTCCAGGCCGGGGCGATCCACGGGGTGTCGTTCCTGACCCGGGTCTGGCCGCCGGCGGCGGACTGGCAGGAGGCGGCGGCCGAAGCGGTGCGCGGGGCCCATGCGGGGGCCCGCGCCGACAGGGGGACACAGTGACCGGGTCCGTCACGATCTACGACGTCGCCGCCCGCGCGGGCGTGAGCATCTCGACGGTGTCGCAGGTGATCAACCGTCCCGGGCGGGTCAACCCGCAGACCCGCGACCGGGTGCTCAAGGCGGTCGAGGACCTCGCGTACGTGCCCAAGGCGGCGGCGGTCAGCCACGCCCGGCAGGGCGTCGGCCGGATCGGCGTGCTGGCCCCGTTCACCTCCTACGACTCGTACCGGCGGCGGTTGATGGGGGTGCTGGCCGCCTCCGACGGGACCAGCCGGGACGTGGTCGTCTACGACCACGAGTCGGCCGCGGCCAGCGTCTCGCCGCTGCTGCGGATCCTGCCCGCCACCGGCCGGCTGGACGGGCTGCTCATCATGGGCCTGCCGCTGGACGACGCGCTGGCCGAAAACCTGCTGTCCCGGGCGCTGCCGACGGTGCTGGTGGACAGCGCCCGGCCGGAGTTCCACACCGTCAACGTGGACGACGAGGAGGGCGGGGCGATCGCGGCCCGGCACCTGCTCGAGCGCGGCCACCGGACGTTCGCGTTCGTGCAGGAGCCGCAGGAGTCGTTCGAGTTCCTGTCCCAGGGGCAGCGGCGCAACCGCGGCTTCCTGCGCGCGGCCTGTCTCGACGCCGACGCCGTGCCGGTCGTGCTGACCAGCAACGACGTGGCCGGCAGCCGGCAGGCGCTGCACGAGGTGCTGGCCTGCGACCCGCGCCCGACCGCGGTCTTCGCGCACCACGACGTGCTCGCGGCCGGGTTGCTGCTGGAGGCGCGCAAGCTCGGCCTGCGGGTGCCGGAGGAGCTGGCGGTGGTCGGCTTCGACGACGGCAGCATCGCCGAGGCGGTCGGGCTGACGACCGTGCGGCAGCCGTTCGAGGAGTCGGGGCGGCTGGGGGCCCGGCTGCTCGGCGACCTGCTCGGCGGCACCTCGGAGTCGCGGCAGCACATCGTGCTCGGGCTGGAGCTGGTCGTCCGGGAGAGCACGTGAGCCGCGACGTGCGGGTCGAGCGCGGAGTCCGGATCCCGCTGTCGGCGGGCGTCTCGCTCGGCGCCGACCTGTTCCTGCCGGCCGGGTCCGGTCCGGTGCCGGCCGTGGTCGCGATCCTGCCGTACCGGCGCGACGTCCTGGGTGGGGCCGGCTGCTGGACGACGCTGACCCGCTTCGCCGCCGCCGGGTACGCCACGGTGCTGGTCGACCCGCGCGGCCTGGGCTCGTCCGACGGCCGGCCGCGGGCGCCGTTCGACCCGGCCGAGGCCGACGACGGGGTGGCCGCGGTGGAGTGGGCGGCGCGGCAGCCCTGGTGCTCCGGCCCGGTCGGCCTGTGGGGCTTCTCGTACGGGGCCGCGCTGGCGTTGCGGACCGCCGGGCGGCAGCCGGCGGCGTTGCGGGCGGTCGTGTCGCTGATGGGGTTCACGGACCTGGAGCGGGACTTCGTGCACCCCGGCGGCGTACGCGGCGGGATCGGGCCGCTCGGGGTGTGGGGGCTGAGCACGCTGGTCAACCAGCTGCTGCCGCCGCTGCACGGCCACCGCGAGCCGGCCGAGCAGCGGCGCTGGGCCGACCGGATCGAGTGGGACGACCCGTACCTGGTCGACATCGCCCGGCACCCGCCCGGCCACCCGGTCTGGCGGAGCCGGGCCATCGACGCGGGCGCGGTCACGGTGCCGACGCTGAGCGTCGGCGGCTGGCGGGACATGTTCTGCGACGCCGCGGTCCGCATCCACGAGCAGGTGCGGGGGCCGCGGGCGCTGGTGATGGGCCCGTGGATGCACAGCGCGCCCGACGACGCCGCCGACGAGCCGGTCGACGCGACCGCGCTGGCGGTCCGCTGGTGGGACCGCTGGCTCGGCGGGAGGTCCACTGTGGACGATCCGGTGACCGTGTACGTGCAGGGCGCGGCGCCCGGCTGGCACGCGCTGCCGTCCTGGTCGCCGGCCGACCCGGTCCCGGTGCTGTCCGGCGGCGGCGGGGACGCCCCGGCCGACCCGACGGTCGGGACCCTGAGCGGGCTGTGGGGGATCCCCAACGGCGGCTACGGCCGGCCGCTGGACCAGCACGAGGACGACGCGCGGTCGGTCGCGGTCACCGGCGAGCCGCTGGCCGGGCCGCTGCTGGTGCTGGGCCGGCCGGCGGTGTCCGGGGTCCGCGGCCGGGTCGTGGTGAAGCTGGCCGACGTCGACCCGGCCGGCCGCTCGACGCTGGTCACCGGGACCGTGACCGCCGCCGCCGACGGGACCGTGGCGCTCGACCCGACCTGCTACCGGTTCGCGGCCGGGCACCGGCTACGGGTCGTCGTGTCCGACGCCGCCTTCCCCCGGGTCTGGCCGGGGCCGGCCGCGGAGGTCGGCGTGCGCGACCTGGTGCTCCGGCTGCCGGTCGCGGCGGGGGCCGGGGACCCGGTGCCGGTCGAGCGGCCGGTGCCGGGGCCGGACTGGGCCACCGACGCGCCGCGCTGGGAGATCGTCCGGGACCTGCTCGGGTCGCGGGTGACGGTCGCGGTCGGGGACGCGCTGCGGGCCGAGCTGCCCGGCGGGCACACCATCGCCCAGGACACCGACATCCGGGCCTCGGTCCGGCGGGACGACCCGGGCTCGGCCGACCTGCGGGCCACGACCACCGCCGAGGTCCGGCTGGCCACCGGCGAGCAGGTGCAGGTCCGGGCGGAGCTGATCCTGGCCGGGCCGCTCGCGGCGGCGACCGGTGCGGTCAGCGTCGACGGCAGCACGCTCGTCGTCCGGAGCTGGGACCTGTCGGAACCCCAGCCAGGCCAGCCCGGCAGCGAGCAGGAGCAGGGCAGCCCCGGCCCCGCTCCACACGGCCAGCGCCCGCACCCGTTCCGCCGGCGTGGCCGCGGACCGGGTCACCGCGGCCAGCGCCGCCGGGCTGAACAACGCCCCGCCGACGCCCTGCAGCACCCGTCCCAGC
>DATINN010000427.1:0-7364 GCA_035474175.1 Mycobacteriales bacterium
CCAGCTGTCCAGCGCCGTGCGGCGCAGGGCCGGCCGCCAGCCGTCGGCGGCGTCGGGCAGCGGCACCTCGCCGATCGCCTGGTCCAGCATCAGGTCCACGAGCCCGTCCTTGCTGCCGACGTAGCGGTAGAGGGACATCGACGTGTAGTCGCCGAGCCGCGCGGCGACGGCGGCCATGGTCAGGGCCGCGGCACCACCGGTGTCGGCCACGTCCATCGCCGCGGCGACGATCGCCGGCCGGCTCAGGGCCCGGCGGGACGGCGGGACCGGGGCGGACCAGATCAAGGGGGACGGCACGAACCCAGTTTACTTACTCAGTCGCAGTTTATATGGTAAACGGATGCAGGCGACGGAGGAGAGAATCCGGTTCGGCATCGTGCGGGCGATCTCGTACGGCATGTTCGCCCCGCCCGAGGAGTTCATGCCGCAGCTGCGGTCACTCGGCGCCGGGCTGGTGCGGGTGTACGTGTACTGGGCGCAGGTCGAGCCCCGCCCGGGCGACTACGACTGGGGCGTCGTGGACGCGCTGCTGGCACAGCTGGCGCCCGACGACGAGGTCTGGGTGACGGTGTGCTCCAGCTCGCCCTGGGGCACGCGCGTCGCCACCGACTTCCTGCCGCCGTCCCCGGCGGTCGACGACGACGCCTACGCCCGGTTCGTGGGCCGCCTGGTCGAGCGGTTCGACGGCCGGGTCGGCTGGTGGCAGTGCAACAACGAGCCCAGCAACACCGGGCTGCTGTGGGCCGGCACCGCGTCGGACTACGTGCACCAGCTACGGATCTTCGCCCGGTCGGTGCGCCGGGCCGACCCGGCGGCCAAGGTGGTCCTGGGCGGGTGCGGTTACGACATGCTCTCCGCCCCGGTCGGCAGCCCGCCCTGGCGGTTCTTCGACGCCGTGGTCGCGGCGGCCGGCGACAGCGTCGACTGCGTCGACGTCCACCTGTACGACGACCCCCGCCGGATCCCGGCGCACGTGCAGCGGGCGCGCGACCTGATGCGCTCGCACGGCTACGAGCGCGAGGTCGTGGTGGGCGAATACAACGGCCCCACCCTGTTCGACTCCCCGGCCGCGCTGGGCGCGCTGGAACGGGCGATGGCCGCAGCCTTCGCCGAGGCGGCGCGGGAGCCGGCGGTCGCGATGAGCACCGCCGCCCTCGCCGACCAGCTGGTCACCGAGACCCCGGACCGGCGCGCGCTGCGGCAGCTGTACGCGGACGCCGACCGGCAGCCCGGCGAGCTGCGCATGTTCATGGCCGACGCGCCCGCCGGCCTGGTCGCCCGGCGCGAGCGGATCGCCTGCCGGCAGCTCGGGCAACGGGCGCTGCTCGCGCTGTCCACCGGCGTCCGCACCCTCGTGTGCTGGAGCCTGGCGCCGGTCGTGGGTGACTACACCGATCCGTACAACGTGATGGACCTGATGTTCGGCTCGCTGGTGCTGGCGGACTGGCGGGCGGGGCGCATCGCGGCCGTCCGGCCGACCGGCCACGCCCACCGGCGCTTGACCCGGCTGCTGGCCGGCGTGGACAGCGTGACGCCGATGGCCGCCGGCGAGGGGGTCCAGGCGTTCCGGCTCCGCACCCGCGGCGGACCGGACCGGCTCGCCGCCTTCACCACCGGCGACCCGCTCGGCCAGGACGCCCCGGTCCGCCCGATCCGGCTCGACTGGCCGCACCCGACGGCCTCCGCCACCGACCTCTTCGGGCAGCACCCGCCGGTGCACCTGGAGGCCGGCACGGTCGAGCTGACGGTGGACGCCACCCCGGTGTTCGTCGCGCCGGCGGGCTGAGTGCGATACGCGCGGCTGGGCCGCAGCGGCCTGGAGGTCTCCCGGCTCGGCCTGGGGATGATGAGCTTCGGCGACCGCCGCCGACGCGCCTGGCACCTCGACCTCGAGCAGGCCGAGCCGCTGGTCCGGCAGGCCGTGGAGGCCGGCGTCACCCTCTTCGACACCGCCGACATGTACGACGGCGGCGCGAGCGAGGAGGTCACCGGCGCCCTGCTCGCCCGGCTGTTCCCGCACCGGGACGACTACGTGCTGGCCACGAAGGTCTACTTCCCGGTGCGCCCGGGCCGGGCCAACCTCGGCGGCCTGTCCCGCAAGCACGTGCTGAGCGCCATCGACGACTCGCTGCGCCGGCTCGGGGTCGACCACGTCGACCTCTACCAGATCCACCGCTTCGATCCCGCGACGCCGGTGGAGGAGACGATGGCGGCCCTGGACGACGTCGTCCGCGCCGGTAAGGCGCGCTACCTCGGCGCCTCCAGCATGTACGCCTGGCAGCTCGCGGCCCTGCAGCACGCCGCCGACCGCGCCGGCGGTGCGCGATTCGTGTCGATGCAGAACCACTACAACCTCCTCTACCGCGAGGAGGAGCGGGAGATGCTGCCGTACTGCCGGGCCGAGGGCACCGGGGTCCTGCCCTACAGCCCGCTCGCCCGCGGCATGCTGACCGGCACCCGGACCCGGGCGGACCGCGGGCGCACCACGCGGGGCGGTGCGGACCCGCTCGCCGACAGCACCTACCGCGACGACGACTTCGACGTCGTCGACGCCGTCGTCCGGGTCGCCGCCGAGCGCGGCGTGCCGCCCGCGCAGGTGGCGCTGAGCTGGCTGCTGTCCCGCGAGGCGGTGACGGCGCCGATCGTCGGGGTCACCCGGCCGGCACACCTCACCGACGCCGTCGCCGCGCTGGACCTGCAGCTCGGCGAGGAGGAGGTCCGCCGCCTGCAAGCGCCCTATCGGCCACATCCCGTCCTCGGCCACGACTGACCCGGGACCGGCTCGGGCCCGGCCGGCGGGCGGTCCCGGCCGCACCCGGAGTCGAGGGGTGCATCCGTGCAGGGGCGGGCGCCCGTAGGGGAGGCGTAGTGCTCCACTCCTCGACGAAAGGCACCCCTCGTGCGCTCTGTCCTGCGTACCGGCGCCGCTGCCCTCGCGGTGGCGGCGACCGTCCTGATCGGCGGCCTGTCCGGGACCGCCTCGGCGGCACCCTCGACGGCGACCGCCCTGCGCGGCGGCACCACCACCGTCACCACCGGCCCCGGGATCGCCGCGACCCTGCTCCGCAACGGCATCCTGCCGCTGGCCACCCCGCCCGGCCGGCAGAGCTTCGGCTACTCCCGCGGCCTGAACACGTCGTTCTCGTTCCCCGTCACCGGCGGCGCCGTCGACCTCACCTCGCTGGCCGGCACGATCAAGCACCGCGGCGGGATCACGTTCGTCAACCTGCGCAACGGGCACCGGCTGACCGTCAGCGACTTCATCATCGACACCACCACCGGCACCCTGACCGGCCGGGTCAACCGCACCAGCACCCGGGTGCCGGTGTTCACGCTCGACCTGTCCGCCGCCACCGTCAACGCGGCCGGCAGCACCGTCAAGGTCGGCAACATCGACGTGCGGCTCACCGCCGTCGCCGCGACCGCGCTCAACCAGGCCCTCGGCACGCACGTCTTCGCCGGCGGCCTCGACCTCGGCACCGCCCGCACCACCCTGCGGGTCTGACCCGCGGCGGGCCCGGCCGGCCACCCGGCCGGGCCCACCACCCGCTCAGCCGGACGCGTGGCGCAGACCGTCGAGCAGGACCATGGCCGTCCGGCGGTCGAAGTCGGCGTCGACATCAGGCGACGCCGACCGTCGCGAAGAGGTCGAGCAGCGCGTCGGCGCCCACCCGGGTGACGGATCGTCTGTGGATGGCTACGATCGTAGCCATGACGACTCTGCCGCTCGGTGACGCCCGGGACCGGTTCTCGGCGCTCGTGGCCGCTGTCGAGCAGACCCACGACCGTGTCACCGTCACCCGCAACGGCATACCGGCCGCAGTGCTGATCTCCCCCGCCGACCTGGATGAGCTCGAGGAGACGATCGCGGTCCTGTCCTCCCCCGGCCTGCTCCGCCAGCTCGGTGAGTCAACCGCCGACCGCGTCCCCGGCGACGTCCTCGACGCGGACGGCGACCGGGACGCCCTGCGCGAGGCCATTCGCTCCCGCACCGACCGGTGAGCGACGACCGCTACCAGGTCCGCTACACCCGCACCGCCCGCCGCGCCCTTGCCGACGAACTACCGCTGCACGTCGTCGACGCCGTCCTCGCGCTCCTCGACGGTGACCTCGCCAGCGGACCGCACCGCGTCGGCAAGCCGCTCCGCCCACCTCTGGAGGGAACCTGGAGCGCCCGACGCGGCACGTACCGCATCCTCTACGAGATCGACGACAACGCCCGCGTCGTGCTGGTCACTGCGATCGAAGCCCGCGCCGACGCCTATCGCCCCCATCGCCCCCGCCTGCGCTGAGCTCAGCGCGGCACGGGGGCGCGCTGGTCGACCTCGGCGTCCTGGTCCAGGACCCAGGCGTCGGTGATCTCGGCGACGTACAGCCGCAGCCGGGCCCCGCCGGTGGTCCGCTCCCGCGTGAACGCGCCCATCCCGTACGCGGCCAGCCGCCGGTTGAGGACCCGCAGCCCGCCCTCCAGCTGCTCGTCCGGGCACTGCCGGGCCTGCGCCGTGGCGTAGAACGCGGTGCCCTCGTTGGGCACGGCGTGGGTGTCGAAGACGGTGAGCGCGATCCCGGGTCGGGCCTCGATCAGCTGCGAGTGCCGGGAGCCGGGCCAGGACAGCCAGTAGAGACGGTCGAGGCCGTCGGGCGCGAACCAGACCGGCGTGGCCCAGGGCGCGCCGTCCGCGTCCGCGGTGGCCAGCACCGCGTAGCAGGTGCCGTCCAGGACGGTCCGGGCGTGCGCGTGGTTGTCGGTCACGGAGCCTCCGGCCCTGCTGCCCCGCTGACGATCACCAGCTCGTTGCCTTCGGGGTCGGCGACCCGCCGGCGGTCCCCCGACTCGTCCAGGAGCCGGCCACCGGCGGCGACCATCGTGGCCAGGCGGGTCGGCGCGAGATCCGACGGCACGGCCAGCTCGACGTGGAGGCGGTTGCGCTGCCGGCGCCGCTCGGTCTCCGCCGCGTCGATCTCCTGGAACACCAGCACCGGGTTCAGCCGCCGCGGATCGTGGATGTCGGTGGCTCCGGCCCGCCGGTCCTCGGTGTATCCGAGCGCGGCGGCCCAGAACGCGCGGACCGCGGCGACGTCGGCGGCGTCGAGGAAGAGCTGGGCGAAGCGCGGCAGTCCGGGGTCGGCGGTGGCCCCGAGCTCGCGCGCGGCGGTCTGCAGCTTCCCGGCCAGGTCGGTGAAGTCGACGTCGAGGCCGTGGGCCTCGGCCTCCCACTGGTCCTTGCCGCTGTCGAGGATCACCAGCCCCGGGCGCAGGTCGACCAGCAGCGGGAAGCCCGCACCGGCGGCCAGCGCCGCCGCGGCGGCGGCCAGGTCACGCTGCTGCGCCGGCGAGGTGACGTGGTAGCAGGCCATGGCGCTGAAGACCGCCTGCCAGTCGGCCGTCCCGCTCCCCTCGGCGAGCTCCCCGCCCGGCACCAGGTCGACCTCGTTGCCGTCGGGATCGCTGTGCCGGACCCCGAACGGTCCCGACGCCTCGCCCAGCTCCGCCTTCTCCACCAGCGTGGCCGGCCGGACCACGTCGAGGTGGATCCGGCTCCGCAACGGTCGGGGCTCGCTCGACCGCCGGGCCCGGACGGCGAAGTCGCGCTGCACCGGGTCGATCAGCACGCCGTCCTCCCCCGGCGTGTAGTCGAGCGCGCGCTGCCAGAACCGCCCGACCTCGGCCGGGCTCGGAGAATCGATGACGACGCCGAGCTGCTGCAGCGCGGCCGGGTCCGCGGCCAGCCCCAGGTCCTTCGCGGCCGCCGACACCGCCTCGGTGTGCTCGTCCGAGTCGAGGTGCACCCGCAGGCCGCTCGCGCGCACGTCGACCAGGATCCGGGCCGACAGCTCCACGACGCGCCCGGCCAGCGCGGCCCCCTCGACCAGCGACGGCGCGTCGAACCATGCCGTCGCGACGCCGTCGACCAGCCGCCAGTCCGTTCCGATCTCCGTCATGCCGGGCACTGTAGAGCCCATCCCGGACGATTCCCTTCCGGATCGCGACGCCGCCGGGTCGGGTGCGGCCCGGCGGAAACCGGTCGTCAGGGCCGCACCCACCGCCCTAGGGTTCGCTGGTGGCTGTGCGACTGGAAGCGGTCAGCTTCGAGGTGGCCGACGCGACCGCGGTGGCGGCCTTCTGGGCCGGGCTGCTCGACCGGGAGGTCCGCCCGGAGCCCGGCGGCGCGCTCGTACCGGGGAACGAGACGCAGGTCGGGCTCCGCTTCGTCACCTCCGACACCGAGCCGGTCGGCCGCCCGCGGCTGCACCTGCACCTGACCAGCGGCAGCCCCGACGACCAGCAGCGCACCGTCGAGGAGGCGCTGCGCCGGGGCGCCCACCACCTCGACGTCGGGCAGGGGCCGGACGAGGGCTTCGTCGTGCTGGCCGACCCCGGCGGCAACGAGCTGTGCGTGATCGAGCCGGGGAACAGATACCTCGCCGGCACCGGCCACCTCGGCGAGGTCACCTGCGACGGCACCCGCGCGGTCGGCCTGTTCTGGCGCGACGCGCTGGGCTGGCCGCTGGTGTGGGAGCAGGGCGAGCAGACCGCGGTCCAGTCGCCGGCCGGCGGCACCAAGATCTCCTGGGACCCCTGGGACGGACCGCGGAGCCGGCCCGGGCGCACCCGGCAGCGCTTCGACCTGGTCGCCGCGGATCCCGCCACCGAGGCGGAGCGGCTGGTCTCGCTCGGCGCGACCCGCCTCGCCGACGGCGGCGCGCTGGCCGACCCGGACGGGAACGAGTTCGGCCTGCACGCCGGCTGAGCGCGGGCTGAGCGGGCTGGGCGGGCGACTCCCGTACGGGCGTCCGCGACACTGGGCCGATGGACGAACGCGCCGCCCGCGAGCTGATCAAGGCCCACTTCGCCGCCTCCGCGATCGGCGCGCCCGGCGGCAGCCCCGACGACGACATCGCGCGGGCGTCGGAGATCTACGCCGAGGACGCGGTGGTGGAGTGGCCGCAGGGCCGCGAACGCATACGGGGCCGGGCGAACATCATCGCGTTCCGCTCGACGTACCCGACCCGGATGGAGTTCGAGCTGCACCGGATCACCGGGCGGGACGACCTGTGGGTCAACGAGTACACGATCCGGTACGACGAGCGTCCGGTGATGGCGGTCGGGATCATGGAGTTCCGGGGCGAGAAGGTCGTCCGCGAGCGCATCTACTTCGGCGACCCCTGGGACCCGCCGGCCTGGCGCGCCCACTGGGTCGAACCGATGGAACCCGAGTTCGCCTGAACCAGGCCCCTGCTGCCGCGGGCGGTCGTCCGCAGCCGGCCACGCCCAGGGCGGCGCCGATGACCTGGCACCGCCCTCGGCGGCCGCCCTCAGGCGATCCCGGTCTTGGCTGCGCAGAACTGCAGCGCGCCACTCG
>DATINN010000428.1:0-7471 GCA_035474175.1 Mycobacteriales bacterium
GCCGCGGTCCTGGTGGCCGGCTCCACCGGCGAGGCCCACACCCTGACCGACGACGAGCGCCGGGAGCTGCTGGACGCGGTCCGGGCCCGGCTGGACGGGGTGCCGGTGCTGGCCGGCACCGGCGGCAGCTGGGCCGGCGAGGCCGTGCGGCGGACGGTCGCGGCCCGCGACGCCGGCGCCGACGCCGCGCTGGTGCTGTCGCCGCCGCGGGTGGCCGACCCCCGGGCCTACTACCGCGAGGTCGCCGCGGCGGCCGGCGACCTGCCGCTGCTGGCGTACCACTACCCGGGGGTGTCGGCGCCCGGCATCCCGGTCGACCTGCTGCCGGACCTGCCGGTGCTGGGCCTGAAGGACTCCAGCGGCCAGGCCGAGCGGCTGCTGGCCGAGCTGTCCACATGGGACGGTCTGGTCTACCCCGGCGCGGCCACGCTGCTGTCCTTCGCCGGCCCGCTGGGCTGCCCGGGCGCGATCCTGGCCCTGGCCAACGCGGCGCCCAAGGAGTGCGCGGCCGCGTTCGGCGGGGACGCCGACGCGCAGCGGGCGCTGACCGCCGACCACCTGACCTCGGTCCGCGACTTCCCGGTCGGGATCAAGGAGCTGGTCGCGGCCCGCTACGGCACGTCGACCGTGGCCCGCGCCGTCTGATGGAGTCGCACGGCTTCTTCGACCCCGGGCTGCCACCGGCCGTCACGGGCGACCCGGGCGGCACGGTGCGGCTGCGGACGCTGGAGTCGGGCTGGTGCCCGGAGCCGTTCGACGTCGAGGACCTCGGGTCGCGGCGGCGGCACCCGGCCTGGACCGAGGACGCCGGCCACGCGCTGACCGGACCGGTCGAGGTGCGCGGCGCCAGGGCCGGTCAGGTGCTGGAGATCCGGATCGACGCGGTTGTCCCGGGCTCCTGGGGCACCACGTACGCGAACCTGCGGCCGTCGGTCTTCAACGACGCCTACGGGCTCGACGGGCCGGCCGTGCACCGCTGGACGCTCGACCCGGTCGCCGGCACCGGCCGCAACCAGCACGGGCACACGGTCGCGCTGCGGCCGTTCCTGGGCGTGATCGGGATGCCGCCGGCCGCGCCCGGGCGGCACTCGACGATCCCGCCGCGCCGGCACGGCGGCAACCTCGACTGCAAGGAACTGGTCGCCGGCAGCACGCTGTGGCTGCCGATCCCGGTCGACGGCGCGCTGCTGTCGGTCGGCGACGGGCACGCGGCCCAGGGCGACGGCGAGGTCAGCGGGACCGCGATCGAGTGCCCGCTGGACCGGGTCGAGCTGACCCTCTCCGTCCGGGACGACCTCCCGTACGCCGGGCCGGTGGCCCGGACCCCGGCCGGCTGGGTCACGATGGGTTTCGGCGACACCCTGGACGAGGCCGCGTACGAGGCCCTGAACGCGATGTTCGACCTGCTCGTTCGGCTGCACCGGGTGCCCCGCGCGGACGCCGTCGCCCTGGCCAGCGTCGCCGTCGACCTGCGGGTGACGCAGATCGTCAACCAGGTCGTCGGCGCCCACGCGGTGCTGCCCCCCGGCGCCATCCGCTGACGCCGGCGGTCCTGCCTTACCGGATCGCGACCAGGGTGCCCGGGCCGGTCGGGTTGCCCTCGCCGTCCGTGGGGCCGAGGGTCCCGGCGTAGAGCGTGCCGCGGGCGAACGTCAGCCCGAGCGGGCTGGCGATCTGCACGTACGGGCGGACCCGGCCGTGCTCGATCACCGAGATCTGCCCGCCGAACAGCTCCGAGACGAAGATCCGCCCGCGCCCGTCCAGCGCCACGTTCGTCGCCCCGTTGAACCCGCCGGCCAGCCGGGTCGCGTGCCCGGTGCGTGGGTTGACCGAGACCACCGCGCCGCGCGCACCCAGGCTCGGGTCCTCCGGACCGCCCGGCAGCAGGCTCACCACGAGCCGGCCGTTCGCGGCGACCTCGACGTCGGTCGGCACCGGCTCGAAGTTGTAGACCGCACCGATCACGCAGTCCGGCAGCCCGAGCGCGGCCGCGCCGGACGCGCTGATCCGCACCGGCTGCCGTGGCAGGACCGACAGCACGCTGATCCGGCCCCGGTGGTCGACCTTCAGCAGGTCGTTGCCGCCGGCGTCGCCGACCACCCAGGCCCCGCCGGGCAGCGCGGCCACCGAGTAGGGGTGCGAGTCGACCAGCCCGGTGTACTTGGCCCCGCCCAGCGACGCGAACGCCTCGACCTGGCACGGCGTCGGGTGGTCGATGCCGTAGCTGACCCGCCGGTCCGGGTTCCGGGTCCGCTCGAACGTGGCCAGGTCGGCCACCACGGTCTTGCCGTGCCGCGGCTTGATCGTCAGCGCGGTCGCGCCGGTCGTGTAGTCGGTCGAGGTGTACGCGAGGTCGCCCTTGCCGTTGACGGCGACACCGGCGACCTCACCGGGCTGCGGGCCGTGTGCGACGGCGACGAGCCCGTGCCGGGTCAGCTTCGAGACGGTCGCGGTGGCGCCGTCGGCGACGTACAGGCTGCCGTGGGCGGTGGTGAGCTGGAACGGCGCGCCGACCGTGCGGTCGAGCACCGTGACGTGCGGCTGCCGCGGTCCCGGGTGCGCGGCGGCCGGCCCGGCGGTGGCGACCACTGCGGCGGCCGTGGTGGCCGCGGCCAGCAGGAGGAGGGGAGGGCGAAGGCGCATGGCGAAACCCCCGTTGGGTCCGTTCCGCGGCCCCGTGGCCGCGGCGGTCGCAGACTGGCACAGCCTGTGCGTCGGCTGTGCGGGATCGACCGGAGTTGACCCAAAGGTCCTTGACCATTCCGCCGGGCGGCGGAGCTAGATCTCGTCGTCCGCCAGCCAGGGGAAGCCGTGCGGGTCGGCCTCGATCCGGGCCGCCTGGGTCGGGTAGTGGTGCCCGCGGATCCGCAGCGGGAAGTCGGCCGGCTCCACCGCCAGCTTCGCCATCGGCGCCACCGGGGTCAGCGACGCCGCCTGCGCGGTGAGCACCCGCCGGCCGCCCTCGACGTACGCGGCCTCGCGCTCGAACGGCTCCGGCGGCAGCAGGTAGACCGTGCCCGGGCTGAACTGGTCCTGCTCCAGGACCTCGTTGTTGACCGAGAAGAAGTAGTACGGCTCGCTGGTCGTGCCGTCCTCGTGCAGCACCCGGTGGCAGCTGTTGGTCAGCGACATGGGGTGGGTGGGCCGGTCCAGGATCGCGAAGTAGAGCGCCCAGAGCCCGTCGGCGGCCGCGTACACCGCCGTGCGGTTGCCGAACTCGGCGATGTCGTTGGACTGCCGCGGCTCGAACAGCTCGATGTCCCCGGCCGAGGACCCGTGCAGCAGCGCCGTGCCGCGATCGGCGACGTGACAGAGGAACTGCCACTTCGGCGCGGCCAGGCGGTAGTCGATCGGCTCGGCCGGCCCGGCCGCCACCGCCCGCGCCAGCAGCTCGTCGAACTGGGCCCGGGTCGCCGCGTCCGGCTCCGGCCCCGGCCGGGTCAGCCAGTATGCGGGCAGCGCCACGGTCAGTCGTGCCAGCGGATGCAGGTCTCCAGCTCGTCGATCGCGGACTTCCAGGCGTCGAAGGGCATGTCGCCGCTGCGGCGCTGGGTCAGGACGCCGGTGACCCCTTCCAGGTCGCAGTAGTCGGCCAGCTCCAGGGCCAGGTCGATCGCGTCCTCGCTGGGGCTGCGCAGGTCGTAGACCTCCTCCGGCTCCGGCTCGACCGGCAGGTCGTCGGCGTCGGCGATGTCGGCCCAGGTGACCATCTCGGACAGGTCGTGCTCCTCGCCGGAGCGCGCGTACGCCGCGAGGCCGGCCTGGGTCCGGAACATGTCCACGGTCAGGTCGGCGCCCAGGAAGACCGGCTCGTCGTCCTCGCCGTTGTAGGTCCGCAGCGTGTAGCCCGTGCCCGAGGGCAGCGTCACCGACAGCGGCAGGATCCCGGCGACCTCCCAGATCGAGTAGGTCCCGCCGTCGGTCGGGTCGTCCTCGTCGTCGGTGTCCTCGACCTCGACCACGCCGACCTCGCCGACCACGTCGGTGCCGGCCGGGGTGACCAGCGGCGTCCGCGCGGGGCCGCCGTCGTCGTCGTCCGCGTCGTCCAGCTCGACCACGTCGGCCTCGTCCTCGTCGGACTCCGCCTCGTCGTCGTCCGCGTCCTCGGCCAGCACCGGCTCGCCGCGCCACTCCACCAGCCGGGAGAACCGCTCCAGCAGCCGCTCCCACGACCGCTCCACCACCGCACCGACGGCGGTCCAGCGCTCCTCGCCCTCGGCGCCGGCGAAGGACGCGTCGTCGGACAGCAGCGCCGCGAACTCGGGCGTCTCCTCGACCAGCTTCAGCAGGGTGCCGTCGTCGCACACCTCGGCCACCCGCTGCACGAGGTCGACCAGGTCGGACAGCTCCGAGACGGTGTAGGGGTCGGGGTCGGACAGGGCCAGCTCGTACGCCCCGTCGAGGTCGAAGACGTAGTCCTCGTCCGGCTCCAGCTCGGCCGGGGTCAGCCGCAGCAGGTCCTTCCAGCGCGGGTGGTCGGTGAGGTCGTTGTCCTCGCCGGAGCGCAGGTGCTCGGACATCTCCTCGGCCGTGCCGAACAGCAGCACGTGCTGCCCGGCGCCGAGGAAGGCCTGCCACTCCTCGCCGTCCTCTTCCCAGGGGGTCGCCCACAGGGTGACCCCGGTCCGCCCGTCCAGGGTGAGCCGGATCGGGACGACGGAGGCGTCAGTGGCGCTGGTCACCGCGGCAGCCTATCCAAGTCACCTGTCGGCCTACGACGCGCCGCCCAGGCTCTGCCGGACGTGCCGCCGGGCGTGGTGGATGCGGGCCTTCACGGTGCCGATCGGGACGTCGAGCAAGCGGGCGATGTCCGCGTACTCCAGGTCGGACAGGTCGCGCAGCACGAAGGCCCGGACCAGGTCGGGGTGCTCGGTCTCCAGCCGCTCCAGCGCGTCGAGCAGGTCGAGCCGGGAGCCGGCGATGACGCTGGTGGTGCGCGGGTCGGGTCGCTCCACCGGCAGGTCGGTGGTGCGCTCGGCCGCCCGCCGCTTGAGCGTGCGGTAGGTCTGCCGGGCCTGGTTGGCGGTCACCTCGTACAGCCAGGTGGAGAAGCGGGAGCGGCCCTCGAACGTGCCGATCTTCGTGGCCACCTTCAGCAGCACGTCCTGGGTGGCCTCCTCGGCGTCCTGCCGGTAGGGCAGGAAGCGGCCGACCTGGCGCAGCACCCGCGGCTCGATCGCCCGCAGCAGGCTCTCCAGGGCGGCCTGGTCGCCGGCGGCGGCCCGGCGGGCCAGCTCCTCGATGTCCGGCGCTGTGCCGTGGGGGTGTGCGGTGGCCGGCTCGTCGGGGGGCGGGGGACCGCTCTCGCTCATGGCGCGATCTTCCCCTATCGGACGAACCGGTGGACCGGTGGGCGATGATGGTCCGGTGAGCGCCCCGGACCGGTTCGGCCGCTACCGGGTGGTCCGGCGGATCGGCAGCGGCGCGTTCGCGACCGTCTGGCTGGCCCGCGACGAGGTGCTCCAGGCGCCGGTCGCGGTCAAGGTGCTGGCCGACAACTGGGCCTCCCGGCTGGACGTGCGGGAGCGGTTCGAGGAGGAGGCGCGGATCCTGCGCCGGGCCGACTCCGACCGGGTCGTCCGGGTGCACGACATCGGCGAGCTGGAGGACGGCCGGCCCTACTTCGTCATGACGTACGCGGACCGCGGCACGCTGGCCGACCGGCTCCGCGACGGGCCGATCCCGGTCGGCGAGGCCCTGCGGTACGGCGCCGACATCGCCCGCGGGCTGGCCGTGCTGCACCAGGTCGGCGTCATCCACCGCGACGTCAACCCCGGCAACGTGCTGTTGCGGTCGGGGCCGGACGGCACCGAGCGGGTGCTGATCGCCGACCTCGGGCTGGCCAAGGCGGCCGCGCGCGGGTCCGGGTTCACGCTGACCGTGGGCACGCCCGGCTACACCGCGCCCGAGCAGGCCCGGCCGGGCGACACCCCGCTGGACCGCCGGGCCGACGTCTACTCGATCGGCGCCGTGCTGCACCACATGCTCACCGGGGTCGCGCCGAAGCAGGACGAGCCGCCGGCGCCGCTGCCGCCGGAGGTCCCGGCCGTGGTGGCGGACGTGGTGCGGCAGGCGCTGGCGCCGCTGCCGGGCGACCGCTACCCCTCGGCCGGGGCGCTGGCCGACGCGCTGGACGCGGCCGCGGTGCGGGCCCGGTCGCTGCCCGGGGCGCAGGTGCTGCCGTACCAGCCGCCGGACCGGGAGGACAACGAGCGGATCTTCCGGCCCGACCCGGTGCAGGACACGCTGACGCTGGCGCCCCCGCCGCGGCGCCACCGGTCCTGGCTCGTCCCGCTGCTGGTGGTGCTCGTGCTGGCCGGGGCCGGGACCGCCGCCGCGGTGCTGGTCCGGGAGCGGCGGCCGGTCACTGTGACGACCGCGGACGGCGCGATCCGGCTGCGGGTGCCACCGTCCTGGGCCGCGCAGGAACGGCGCACCCCCTGGGACCTCGGCCCGTACGGGGGTGGCACCGGGGTCGCCCTCGTCGTGGCCCCGTCGGTGACCGGCTGGGCCGACTCCACCGGGCCCGGGGTGTTCGCCGGGCGGGCCGACGGGGTCGCGCCGGCCGCGCTGCTCGCCCGCAGCCTGGCCGCGTCCTGCCCGGCCGACCCGTCCCGGCCGCTCGCCGGCTCGGGGCTGACCGGGACGCTGACCCGGCGCGTCTGCGGATCCACGGCGTACGTGGAGGCCGTGCTGCAGCCGCCGGACCGGTCCTTCAGCGTCTACGTCCAGGTCAAGGAGGCGGCGTCCGGGGGGACGGCGGACTCGGTGATCCGCAGCCTGGTCGTCAACTGGTCGTGATCGACAGGGCCTCGACCGCGTGCTGCCAGACCGGCAGGTAGCGCTGGTAGAGCTCCTGCGGCGCGGAGAAGTAGACCGCCACGACGGCCGGGCCGGACAGGACCTGCCGGTCCACCACCCGCCGGGTGCCGTCCCGATCGAAGGTGAAAGTCCAGTCGACGGCGTCGTCGCCGACGTCCGGCACCGGCGTGATGTCCAGGCGGTGGTAGGCGGCCAGGTCGGCCGACCGCTCGGTGCGGACCGCGCCGTCCCGGGCCGAGCCCGGGCCGCGGGCGCTGAGGTCGATCCGCAGCAGCACCTGCGGGTCGACGAGGTCCACGTCGGTGCGGGTGATTCCCGCTGTGGTGGAGGCCTTGCGGGTCCAGCCGGCCGGCACCGGGACCGCGACCGTGACGCCGGACCCGCTCATGGTCAGGGTGCTGAACTGCGGCGCCGGGCTGGTCGCGGTGAGCGGGGCGGCGGCGCCCGGCACGGTCTCCGGGCGGACCGCGCACCCGGCGGCGGCGAGCACCAGCACGACCCACAGCCGCCGCACCCGCCGCCCCTCTCCCCGCGTCCCGCCCTGTCCTCAGACGCCCATCGGGTGCCAGACCGTCTTGGTCTCCAGGAAGGCGGACAGCCGCCGGGTGCCGGGGTCGGCGGTCCAGTCCGGCTCGGCCGCCGGCGCCGG
>DATINN010000429.1:0-3730 GCA_035474175.1 Mycobacteriales bacterium
CCAACGTCGAGACGCTGCAGTACGCGGTGACCGACGGGTCCACGTTCACCGACCTGCAGACGCGCGACATGACGTACACGGTGCGCTCGATCGACCCGGGCGGGATGGCCTGCCGGGTCACCAGCACCCCGCGGCGCGGCGGCTACAGCCTCGTCACCGACTACGTCACCGATCCGCAGCGCAACGCCGTGGTCATGCACACCCGGCTGCGCGGCCCGGCCGGCCTCAAGGTCTTCGTGCGCTACGACGCCACGGTCAACGGCAACGGCGGCGGCGGTGCCAGCAACTGCGGCGCCGACGACGCGACCGTCGACCCGGCCACCACCGCGCTGGTCAGCTCGGACACCAACACCGTGACCAACGCGGTCAACCGGGATTACGGCGTGCCGCTGTTCGGGGCGCTGCGCGGCGACCGGCCGTTCCGCTCGGCGTCCTCCGGCTACGCCGGGACCGCGAGCGACGGGCTGGCCCAGCTCGACGCCGACCACGCCCTGTCCGGCCCCACGACGGCGCTGCAGGGCAACGTGGTGCAGACGGCCGAGGTCGCCCGGGGCGGGGACGGCTCGTTCACGCTGGCGCTGGGCTACGGCACCACCGCCGCGGCCGCGATCGCCACGGCCGGCGCCAGCGCCCGGGCCTCCTTCCTCGGCACCTACGCCCGCTACGTCGCGGGCTGGCTGGCGTACGACGCCCGGCTGAAGCGGCCGCCGCTGACGTTGCCCGGCCTGTCGCTCGGGCAGTCGCTGAAGCTGGCCCAGCAGTACTACCTCTCGGTCAACGTGGTGAAGGCCAGCGAGGACAAGACGTTCCCGGGCGCGATCGCGGCCGGGCTCGGCAGCCCCTGGGGCCAGGCGGTCAGCGCCGGTGACCTGCCCGACGGCAAGCCGCAGTACTTCGGGTCGTACCGGGAGGTCTTCGCCCGCGACCTGTACGAGGGCTTCACCGGGCTGCTCACCGCCGGCGACACCGCGACCGCGCAGGCCGCGACCCGGTTCCTGTTCGAGCGGCAGCAGCTGGCCGACGGCCGGATGCCGCGCAACTCGCTGCTCAACGGGGCCAAGGCGCCCGACACCGGCGGCGACCAGCTGGACGAGACGTCGTACCCGATCCTGATGGCGTGGCAGTCCGGCCTGGCCGGCGACCGCGCGCTCTACCGCGACCACATCAAGAAGGCGGCGGACTTCGTCGTCGCGCACGGGCCGTCCTTCGGCTCGGAGCGGTGGGAGGAGCAGGGCGGGTTCTCGCCGTCGACGATCGCGGCCGAGATCGCCGGCCTGGTCGCCGCCGGCCGGATCGCGGACGTCAACGGCGACCGGGCCGGCGCCCGCGTCTACCGGGCCACGGCCGACTTCTTCCAGCGCTCGGTCAAGGGCTGGACGGTCACCACGTCCGGGCCGTACGCGCCGCGCTACTTCCTCCGGCTGTCCAAGAACGGCGACCCGAACGAGGCGGTCAGCTACGGCCTCGGCAACGGCGGGCCGGACGCGGACCAGCGGTCGGTCGTGGACGCCGGCTTCCAGGAGCTGACCCGGCTCGGCATCCTGCCCGCCAACGACCCCGACGTGCTGGCCTCGCTGCCGGTCGTGGACCGGACCATCCGCCGGGAGACCGACTCCGGCCCGATCTTCTACCGGTACGGCACCTCGACGCCGGGCACCGAGGACGGGTACGGCGACTGCTGGGTCGCCGACCCGACGAACTGCTCCCCCGACGGCAAGCCCTGGCCGACCGGCAACGTCGGCTCCGGGCACGTGTGGCCGGTGCTGTCCGGCGAGCGGGCCGAGCAGCAGCTGCAGACCGGTGACCGCGCCGGCGCGGCCGGCCTGCTGGTCGCGATGAACAACTCCACCTCCGGCGTCGGCCTGATGCCGGAGCAGGCCTGGGAGAACCCGGACCTGGCCGCCTCGCCGTTCGGCAGCGACCCGGCCACCGCCTCGATCGGGTTCGTCAACGGCAAGCCGGCCGGCTCGTCGTCCCCGCTGACCTGGGCCCAGGCCCAGCAGGCGCGGCTGATCCTGTCGCTCGGGGCGGGCCGGCCGGTCGAGCAGCCCTCGATCGTGTCCGACCGGTACGTGCGGTCCGGGCCGCCCGGGACGCTGCCCGTCACCGTCACCGCGCCCGCCGACAACAGCACGGTGACGACCGCGACGGTCGCGGTCGCCGGCACGACCACGCCCGGGGCGACCGTGGACATCGCCTCGACCCCGACCGACACCGGCGGCGCGACCACGGTCGCGACCGTGACCGCATCCGTGACCGGCGCGTTCTCGGCCACGGTGCCCTCGCCGTTCGGCACCTCGGTGCTGACCGTGGCCGCGACCAAGGGCAACGCCACCGGCTACGCCCGCCGCACGGTGATCTCCGAGTTCATCACCGGCACCGTCGTGCTCGACGTGACCGACCCGGACGGCGACGACAACGGCCCGGGGACGTACGCGTACCCGACCTCGCCGAACTTCGTGCCGGGCGCGTTCGACCTGCAGCGGTTCCAGGTGATCGTGGACGGCCCGAACGTGCTGCTGCGGACCAAGGTCCGCAACCTGGCCCCGACGTTCGGCTCGCCGCTGGGGGCGCAGCTGCTCGACCTGTACGTGCACACGCCGACGGGGGCGACGTCGACGGCGGCCGCGTTCGCGTCCCGCAACTACACGATCGAGCCGGGCTCGGCCTGGTCGCGGCGGATCGAGATCCAGGGCTTCGCCGACCCGCAGTTCGTGGACGCCGCCGGCACCTCGCTCGGCCCGGTCTCGGTGCAGGCCAGCCAGGCGTCCGGGTTCATCACCGCGATCGTGCCGGCGGCCGCGCTCGGGACGCCGGGCCCGGGGTGGTCCTTCAGCGTGGTGCTGCACGGGCAGGACGGGTTCTCCCCCGACCAGGCCCGCGGGTTCCAGCCGACGCCGCAGGACTTCCAGTTCGGCGTGTGCGCGCCGGGCGGGACGTCGCCGATCTGCTCGCTCGACCCCACCACCGTGCCGAAGGCGATGGACGTCCTGACGCCGGCCGGGGTCTCGCAGGCGGAGGAGCTCGACCCGACCGCTCCCCCGGTCCAGATCGCCGGGGTCCCGATCGCCTGACGGAGCGCCCACCCCCTACCGCGGTAGGGGGTGGGATCGCCCCGCCGGACCGATTCGGCCGGGCGCCGGGATCCCTAGCGTCGTCGCCATGAGCCTCGACCGACGCCCCGTCCTCCTGTACGGCACCCTCTTCGCGCTCGGCGTGGCCGCCGGCGGCGTGGAGCTGGCCACCGACGCCGACACGAGCACGTCCGCGGCCGGGGTCGCCACCGCGAACTGGGTCCACGTCGGCCTCGCCGCGGTGGCGCTCGCGCTGCTGGCCGTCGCCCGGCGCCGCGACCGGGCGGCCACGACCGCGTTCCTGCGCCGGCCGTTGACCGCGGCCGGCTGGGCCGACTGGTTCGACGGCCTGACCTGGCGCGGGCGGCCGGTGCTGCTGCGGCCGCTGGTGTTCCTGGGCGTGGTGCTGATGGCGTACACGCCGCTGCGGGCGGGCGAGCAGGTCATGGCCGGGCTGGACCGGGACTTCACCCGGGACGCCTGGGGCGGCCCGACGTACCTGGGGGCGATGGGGGCGCACTACCTCGACGGCGTGCTGATCTTCCTGGCCGGGGCGGCGCTGGCCCGGGCCACCCGCCGGCGGCGGGCCGCGGTCCTCGCCGGTCGCTGACCGCTGCCGCTCCGGCCCGGGCGACCGGCAGCGCCGGGCCGTAGCC
>DATINN010000430.1:0-4470 GCA_035474175.1 Mycobacteriales bacterium
GTCGCGGGCCAGCAGCTCGTCCCACTCGCGGCCCCAGACGACCTTGATCACGTTCCAGCCGGCGCCGCGGAAGTAGGACTCCAGCTCCTGGATGATCTTGCCGTTGCCGCGCACCGGGCCGTCGAGCCGCTGCAGGTTGCAGTTGACGACGAAGGTGAGGTTGTCCAGCTCCTCGCGGGCGGCCACGCCGATCGCGCCGAGCGACTCCGGCTCGTCCATCTCGCCGTCGCCGAGGAACGCCCACACCCGCGACCCGGACGTGTCCTCGATCTCGCGGTTGAGCAGGTAGCGGTTGAAGCGGGCCTGGTAGATCGCGTGCAGCGGGCCGAGGCCCATGCTCACGGTCGGGAACTCCCAGAAGTCCGGCATCAGCCGGGGGTGCGGGTAGGACGGGAGGCCGCCGCCGGGGTGGCTCAGCTCCTGCCGGAAGCCGTCGAGCTGCTCCTCGGACAGCCGGCCCTCCAGGAACGCCCGGGCGTAGATGCCGGGGGAGCCGTGCCCCTGGAAGTAGACCTGGTCGCCGGACTGGCCGTGGTCCTTGCCCTTGAAGAAGTGGTTGAAGCCGACCTCGTACAGGCTGGCCATGCTCGCGTACGTCGCGATGTGGCCGCCGACGCCGAGCTCGGGGCGGTTGGCCCGGGACACCATGATCGCCGCGTTCCACCGGATGTAGGCCCGGATGCGGCGCTCGACGTATTCGTCGCCGGGGAACCAGGGCTCGCGCTCCGGTGGGATCGTGTTGATGTAGTCGGTGCTGCGCAGGCCCGGCACGCCGACCTGGCGCTCGCGCGCCCGCTCCAGCAGCTTGAGCATGAGGTAGCGGGCGCGGCTACGGCCGGCCACGTTGATCACCGTGTCCAGCGACTCCAGCCACTCCCGGGTCTCCTCCGGGTCGAGGTCGGGCAGCTGGTTCGGCAGGCCATCGGTGATGACGCTGAAACGGTCACTGGTCACGCCACCTATTCTCCATCTTTACCGCCGGGTAGCCGAGTGGGGTCGCATGTGACGACGATGTCCCGTCCCCGGCGCGGTCGTTTGGGGGTGGCCGAAGGGCGGTACTTTGGGCGACATGCGCCTGTCCCGACTGCCGGCCGTCCTGGTCGCAGCCGTCCTGCTGGCCGGCATCGCGTCCTGCGCGACCACCGTCGACGGCACCGGCACCATCGCCTCGGACGTGGTCACCGGCGGCGTCACGCCGTCCGGCGACCCCTCCTCGTCCGGGAGCCCGGAGCCGGGCGGGTCGGAGTCGCCGACCGCCGAGCCGACCTCGGCCAGCCCCACCGCCGACCCGGCCAAGACCCGGGAGCTGGCGTTGTGCGTGCTGGAGCGGGCGGCCATCGCCACCGTCAACCGCCAGTTCAACGACTCGAAGAACCGCAGCGGCCAGATCAAGATCCTCAAGTCCGGGGTGACCACGATCAAGGGCCACATCAGCCGGTCCTCGTTACCGACGACGGACCCGATCCGGCGCTCCGGCCAGGGCGTTCTCGACGAGCTGAGCAAGCTGGCGACGTCCGCGAGCGGCGGCAGCTCGCCCAGCACCACGCCGTACAACCAGGCCACCCAGAAGTTCCAGAAGGCGTGCAACGCCATCTCCTGACGGTCCGGTCGCCGTCGCCGGGCGCATCGGTGCGGCGACACGACGTTCCGTTCCGACTGGCGTACTTGCGCGCGGACCTGGGAATGTGTGGACTACCGGCACACAGACCGTGAAGACCGCGTACGAAGGGGAGGACCGAGGGGTGAGCACGACCGTGGACCAGGCAGGAGGGCGCGGCCTGGCCGAGCGGCTGGGTATCGAGCCGGGCATGGTCGTACAGGAGCGCGGCTGGGACGAGGACACCGACGACGAGCTGCGCGACGCGATCGCCGACCGCGCCGGCAGCGAGATGGTCGACGAGGACGCCGACGACGTCGTCGACGTGGTGCTGCTGTGGTGGCGGGAGGACGACGGCGACCTGGTCGACACCCTGGTCGACGCGCTGCACCCGCTCGCCGACAGCGGCGTGATCTGGCTGCTGACCCCGAAGTCCGGGCGCGACGGGCACGTGCCGCCGTCCGACATCAGCGAGGCGGCGCCGACGGCGGGGCTGTCGCAGACCTCCAGCATCAGCGCGGCCCGCGACTGGGCCGGGGCCCGGCTGGTCACCCCCAAGTCCTCCCGCGCCACGAAGCGCTAGACCCGCGCCCCAGCCGGGCGGCCCCGGCGGACGCAGGCGCTGAGCCCGCTCCAGCTGGGCAGGCGCCAGGTCCCGGCGGGAGCGGGCTGGGTCCGCCACGGCGGGAGCGGCTGAGCCCGCCACGGCCGGAGCGGGCTGGGTCCGCGCCGGCGGGAACAGCCGCTAGGTCCGGCCCAGGCGGAGCAGGCGCCCGGCGCCGCCGACCCAGCGGGCCGCCGCCTTCAGGGCGGGCCCGCCGGGCAGGCCCGGGATCTCGTCCACGATCGGCGCAAGGCGCAGGATGTCCGGCAGCCCGTGCACGCGCAGGGTCCGCGCCGCCAGCAGCGGCGGCACGGCCCGGCGGCCCGCGGACGCGTCCAGCAGGACCGTGGCCTCGCCCTCGACCACCGCACCCGGCGGCCGGGCGGCGACGGCCGTGGTGCTCCACCCGGCCGGGTCGGTCCGCACCTGCCAGCCGCGGTCGCCCGTCCACGCGGTCAGCGCCGTCCGCAGCCCGCGCCGGTGCGCGAACAGCCCCGTCACGTCCACCAGCGCCGCCAGCCCGGCGTCCAGCAGCTCCGCCGCCGGCGCGGCCCCCAGGTCGAGGGCGTGCACGGCCAGCTCGTACGCGCCGGCGTTGAGGACGGTGAGCAGCGGCAGCGGGCCGACCACCGACATCACCGTGACCCGGCCCAGCTGCGCCGGCTCGCCGGTGTCGAACCAGTCCGCCACGCCCTGCCGGGACCGGGTCAGCGCGGCGAGCACGTCGGCCCGGGACGCGATCCGGTGCGCGGCGACGGCGGCGGCGTTGTCGCCGTCGGTGTCCGGTGCGGCGGCCACCGTCCCGGTCCGGGCCTGGACGAGCAGCCGGTCCAGCGCCGTCGGCCCGTCCCAGTCGCCGACGTGCACCGCGACGTCGTGCCCGCTCCACCCGGGCAGCCGGGACGGCCGCCGCAGGTCGGCGGTCCCGACCGCGGCCCGGAACCCGTCCCAGGCCGCCAGCACCCGCTCCCGCTGCAGGTCCAGCGGGTCGGCCGCCAGGCCGACCGGGCCGGTGACGGCGGGTCGTGACATGCTGCCCATCGTGCCGGACACCCCGGCCCGATGCTCCGGGAGGAGACCCGTATGCCGGTCGAGGTCGGCCAGGAGGCCCCCGACTTCACCCTCAAGGACCAGAACCGCGAGGACGTCACGCTCAGCTCGTTCCGCGGGCAGAAGAGCGTGCTGCTGGTGTTCTATCCGTTCGCCTTCAGCGGGATCTGCACCAGCGAGCTGTGCCAGGTCCGCGACGAGCTGCCCAGCTTCGAGGGCGACGAGGTGCAGGTCGTCGCCATCAGCGTCGACACCCCGTTCACGCTGAAGGCGTGGTCGGCGCAGGAGGGCTACCTCTTCCCGCTGCTGTCGGACTTCTGGCCGCACGGCGAGGTCGCCAAGACCTACGGCGTCTTCAACGAGATCGCCGGCATGGCCAACCGGGGGACGTTCCTGGTGGACAAGACCGGGACCGTGCGCTTCGCCGAGGTCAACCAGCCGGGCGAGAAGCGGGACCAGACCGCGTGGCACGACGCGATGGCGCAGCTGCCGGCGTAGCGCTCGCTCTCAGCGCTCGCTCTCAGCTCGTGGCACTCAGCTCGTGGCACTCAGCTCGTGGCCGCGGGCTCGCGCCGGGGTGGCGCGGGCTCGCGGCGCCGGGCCCGGCGGTCCAGCAGCAGCAGGATCACCGGCCCGGCCAGCGCGAACCCGCTGAACAGGAACCACTGCACCACGTACGCCAGGTGCTGGGCGACGAACGCCCCACCGGCCGGGTTGGACAGGTCCGGCGCCGGCAGCGGGGTCAGCCCCTGCTCGGGCGGCGTCGAGGAGATCAGCTCGCCGAAGGCCGGGTAGCTCGGCACGCCGTCCCGAGCGGCCAGCGCCTGCACGTCGATCCGCTCGATCTGCCGGTCGGGCAGCCCGATCCCGAGCCCGCCGGTCTCCGTCGGCAGCACCCGCGCGGTGACCTGCACGTCGCCGGCCGGCGGGTCCGGCGGCGTCGGTGTCTGCGTCGCCGCCCCAGTGGCCGCGATGAAGCCACGGTCGATGAACAGCGTGCGCCCCGAGGTCGTACGCAGCGGCGTGATCACGAGGAAGCCGGGCGTGCCGCCGACCTGCCGCTGCCGGACGACCAGCTGCTTGGTGCCGTCGTACCGGCCGGTCGCGCTGACCGTCCGGAACCGGATCGTGTCGTCCACGGCCCGCCCCGGCGTGAGCACCTCGTCCACCGGCGCCATCGGCATCGCCGCGGCCGCCCGCAGCTGGTCGTCCGCGGTCT
>DATINN010000431.1:0-6456 GCA_035474175.1 Mycobacteriales bacterium
TTGGCCTCGTCGACGACGACCGCGCCCGCGGGCAGCGTGCTCGCGATCGCGGCGGGCAGGTTGGCCAGGCTCAGCGGACCGGGCTCGGGGGCCGGCGGCCCGTACGCCGCGAGCTCGGCCGGGGTGTCCGCCGCCACCCGGTCGGCCAGCGCGACCAGCGCGGCCTCGACGTCCTGGCCGGCCTCGGCCAGGAGCACGACCTCGCACCCGTCCGGGACGAGGTCGCTGCCGCTGCCGGGGTAGGCGAAGAACGACACGGGCGACGTGGCACCGGCCAGCACCAGGGTCCGGACCCCGTCGAGCTGCTGCTCGGCCTGCTCGGCCAGGTACGCCAGCCGCCGGGTCGCCGGGACGCCGGCACCCCCCTCCATCCGCGCCGGGAAGGTCTCGGCCAGCACCCGGGCGCCGGTCGCGGCGGCGACGCGGCTCGCGGCCTCGAGCCCGGCCGCGGACAGCGCGCGCCCGCCGAGCAGCAGCATCGTCCGCTCCCCGGCCGCGACCGCCTCCGCCGCCGCGGCGATCACCGGCTCGGCCGCCGGGACCAGGGCCGGCCTCGGCCAGGGCGCCGCGGTGTGCGCGCCCTCCGTCCAGGACACGTCGGCCGGCAGGATCAGCGTCGCGACCTGCCCGCCCTCGGCCTGCGTGGCCGCCAGCGCGCGCATCGCGTCGGCCGCGACCCGGCGCGTGGTCCCCGAGGTGTGGACCCACCCGGACACCGTGCCGGCCACGGCCGCGATGTCGGACTCGAGCGGCGCGTCGTACCGGGCGTGGTAGGTCGCGTGCGCGCCCACGACGCAAAGCAGCGGCGTACGGGCGCGGCGCGCGTTGTGCAGGTTGGCCAGGCCGTTGCCCAGACCGGGACCGAGGTGCAGCAGCACGGCCGCCGGACGGCCGGCCACCCGCGCGTAACCGTCGGCCGCGCCGGTGGCGACGCCCTCGAACAGCGCCAGCACGCCACGCATCCGGGGCACCGAGTCCAGCGCGTGCACGAAGTGCATCTCGGACGTGCCGGGGTTCATGAAGCAGACCTCGACGCCGGCGTCCACCAGGCTGGTGATCAGTGCCTGCGATCCGTTCATCGGCCTGCGTCTCCGTCCACGTGGGATCCGGTCGTTGGGCTCGTAGCTCGCCGGGTCGTGAGCAGCCAGGGGGCGCGCACCGCTAGGTCGAGGACTGGACCGGCTCCTCGACCACGGCGGCGAGCCGGTCCAGCGACGCCCGGAGCTTGTCGGCCGTCGTGGCCCGGGCTCGCGGCAGGCGCTTCTCGTCCACCAGCCGGCTCCAGTCGTAGGTGTGGGTGACCCGCGTACGAGACGCGTCGATCGGCTCCAGCTCCCAGCGCCACAGGTGACCCGGCGGTGCCTGCCCCGGCTCGGCCGGTGTCCAGGCGACGCGTCGGCCCTCGTCGAACTCGACGATGTGGTTCTCCCGAACGCTGCCCTTGGTGATCGTCATCACGAACATGTCGCCCGTCCGGCGGACCCGCTGTCCGGCGGGTGCTTCGGCCAGGTTGTCATTGCCGTCCCAGCGCGGTTGCTGAGCTGGATCCGCTATGAGCTCGAAGATCTCCTCGGCCCCTGCTGCGATCTCGCGACCGGCGCTGACAACGCGGGGAACCTCGTCCTGTCCCGTCATGCGCCCATCGAAGCACCGATGGCAATACGGTCCCGCCGACCCTGCCGATCGGCGGCCCGGGGTCAGCGGCGGCTGCGGCGGACGAGCCAGACAACCGCGGCCGCGCCGGTCGCGATCGCCATCGCCGGGAAGCCGAAGACGAGCCAGCTGGTGGCCAGGTCGATCAGCGTGCCGCCGCTCTCGCCCCGGCCGAGCAGCACCGCCACCGCGGACGCGGCCACGAACACCAGCGGCGGCGCGAAGACCACCATCAGCAGGTCGCGCCGCCGCACCAGCACGGCCGCGACGACCGCGCCCAGCACCAGGCCGCAGGCGAAGATCAGCCGCAGCGAGGACCCGGCCAGCACGTCGAGCACGCCGGCGACGGCGGCGATGCCGGCCAGCAGCAGCACGGCACCGATGCCGGTCAGCGCGGGGCCGCCGCCCGCCGGGGCCTCGTCCCGGCGCTGGACCTGGTCGACGTACACGCCACGCTCCTGTTCGGCTCGGTCTCGGCGCGGCACGCGCGCACTCTACTTCCGCTGACGCGGATCACCCCGCGCTTGTTGCCCCGCGGTCGCCGAGGAGATCGCCCTGGGTCGGCCGGGGGCGCTGGGACAGCGGCACGATCGTGTCGCCGGAGACCAGCACCTCCTTCTCCACCGACCGGGCCGCGGACTCGACCTGCCGGGGCGAGGGCAGCTCGGCGTCGGTGACGCGCAGCTCCCGCAGCTTGCGCGCGCTGACCAGCACCCGGCTCTCCAGCGAGCTGACGGCCTTGTTGTAGCGGTTGACGGCCGAGTTGAGCGCGGTGCCGACGGCGTCGACGTGCGAGCCCATCGTGGCCAGCCGGGTGTAGAACTCGCGGGCCAGGTCGTGCACCTCGCGGGCGTTGCGGGCCAGCGACTCCTGCCGCCAGGCGTACCCGACCGTGCGCAGCATCGCCATCAGCGTCGACGGGGTCGCGATCACCACGTTGCGCTCGAAGGCGTGCTCCAGCAGCCCCGGCTCCTGCTGCAGCGCGGCGTCCAGGAACACGTCCGCCGGCACGAAGCAGACGACGAACTCCGGCGTCGAGGCGAAGCGCTCCCAGTACGCCTTGGCCGCCAGCTGGTCCACGTGCGTGCGCAGGTGCCGGGCGTGGGCCTTGAGCCGGGCCTCCCGGGTCGCCTCGTCCCGGGCCTCGGACGCCTCCAGGAAGCCGGCGAACGCGACCTTCGCGTCGACCACCACGTTCTTGCCGCCGGCCAGGTGCACGACCAGGTCCGGGCGCAGCAGCCCGTCCTCACCGGCCACCGAGGGCTGCTCGGTGAAGTCGCAGTGCTCCAGCATGCCCGCGGACTCGACCACCCGGCGCAGCTGCAGCTCGCCCCAGCGCCCGCGGACCTGCGGGGCCCGCAGGGCGGTGACCAGCTGCGCGGTCTCCGTACGCAGCTGCTCGCTCGTCTGGCGCATGGTCGCGACCTGCTCCAGCAGGGACGAGTACGCCCCGGCGCGGCCGCGCTCGACCTCGCGGATCTGCTCCTCGACCTTGCCCAGGGTCTCCTTGAGCGGCGCCACCATGCCCTCGATCGCCTGCTGGCGCTTGTCCAGGTCGCCGCCGGCGGCGGTGGTGGCCTCCCGCAGCCGGGCCTCGGCCAGCTGCACGAACGCCTCGTTGTTGCGGGCCAGCGCCTCCCCCGACAGCGCCGCGAACGCGTCCCGCAGCCTGGCCTCGCCGGCCCGCTCGGCGTCCAGCGCGGCCGCGGTCGCCGCCGCCTCGGCCTCGGCCCGCCGGGCCCGCGTCTCCATCGTCTCCCGGTCCCGGTGCAGCCGGTCGCGCTCGTGGCGCAGCGCGTCCCGCTCGGCCGCGGCCTTCAGCCCGCTGCCCCGGCCCAGGGTGACGCCGACGACCAGCCCCGCGACCAGGGTCCCCAGGGCGAGCAGCAGCGTCGTGACGTCCACCGACGCATGGTCACACCGTGGCGCCGCCGCGCCCGGCAGGCCGCCCGGCGCGTCGCGGTCCGTAGACTGGGCTGTCGTGGCACTCACCATCGGCATCGTCGGCCTGCCCAACGTGGGCAAGTCGACCCTGTTCAACGCGCTGACCAAGAACTCCGTGCTCGCGGCCAACTACCCGTTCGCCACGATCGAGCCCAACGTCGGCGTGGTCGGGGTGCCCGACGCGCGTCTGGACAGGCTGGCGTCGCTGTTCGCCAGCGCCAAGATCGTGCCGGCCACGGTGTCCTTCGTGGACATCGCCGGGCTGGTCCGCGGGGCCAGCGAGGGGCAGGGGCTGGGCAACAAGTTCCTGGCCAACATCCGCGAGTCGGCGGCGATCTGCCAGGTCATCCGCGCCTTCTCCGACCCCGACGTGGTGCACGTCGAGGGTCAGGTCTCCCCCAAGGACGACATCGAGACCATCAACACCGAGCTGATCCTGGCCGACCTGCAGACCGTCGACAAGGCGCTGCCGCGGCTGGAGAAGGAAGCCCGGATCCAGAAGGACAAGGCCCCGGTGCTGGCGGCGGTCCAGGAGGCGCGGGCCATCCTGGACAGCGGGCGGACGCTGTCCTCGGCCGGCGTCGAGCTGGAACCGCTGCGCGAGCTGACCCTGCTCACCACCAAGCCCTTCCTGTACGTCTTCAACGTCGACGAGGCCGAGCTGGCCGACGCGGCCTACCTGGACTCGCTGCGGGCGCTGGTGGCCCCGTCCGAGGCGGTGTTCCTGGACGCCAAGGTCGAGTCGGAGCTGATCGACCTGCCCGCCGCCGACGCGGCCGAGCTGCTGGCCTCGATCGGCCAGGACGAGCCCGGCCTGGACCAGCTCGTCCGGGTCGGCTTCCGGACCCTGGGCCTGCAGACCTACCTGACCGCCGGCCCCAAGGAGTCCCGGGCCTGGACGATCCCGGTCGGCGCGACCGCCCCCGAGGCCGCCGGCGTCATCCACACCGACTTCCAGCGCGGCTTCATCAAGGCCGAGATCGTCTCGTACGAGGACCTGATCGAGGCCGGCTCCATCGCCGCCGCCCGCGCCGCCGGAAAGGCCCGCATCGAAGGCAAGGACTACATCATGCGCGACGGAGACGTAGTCGAATTCCGCTTCAACGTCTGACCCCGCCACCGGATCGGGTGCGCGATGCACTGTTTCCTCCGGCGGCCCTAGATCGTCCACGTGCCTAGTACCTGGCCGGCCGGGGCGTAGGCGATACCGGTCACGCCGGTCTTCGGCACGTCGAACACCACGGTGCCTTTCGTGCTCTCGCCCGAATTCAACGTCGCCGCGTTCAACTGATTTCCGACGGACGGGCCGAACGCCGGCTGCAGGCGTTCACCGGACTTCGTCAGCGCGATCAGATCGAACGGATTGATGTCCTGCGCCGGCTGCAGCGCCTCGTACGTGACCGTGACAGCAAGGAACCTGCCGTTGTCCGGCTTGATGTACGGGTCGGTCACCGTCTTCGGGGCGCTCACGGTCACGTGCAAGACGTCGCCGACGTCGTCCTGGGTGATGGTCGCCTTGTAGCCCATCGCAAAGGTCTTCGGTCCGCTCGTGGTCTCCGGAGCCGCGCTTGTGTCGGTCGGGTAGTCACTGGGCTTGTCGGCAGGCGGCTGCGGAGTCACCGCACCGGTGCCGGCGCCCTGCGCGGACCGTCCGGTGACGTCCGTACCGTCCGTCCCGGACGAGCAACCGGCGAGGGCTGCGGCGAGGCACGCGAGTACGACGGTGATGCGGCGCATGGTGGTCCCCCCAAGGAACACGATGGATCGACGGTGAATCTGTAGCTGAGATGCGCCGTCGACAGAGGTGTGACGGCGGATCGCCATTTCGGTCGGTCGTGCGTTGAGTTGCCGATCGTCCTGTGCTGACTGCGGGCAGGGTGAGCGGGGTTTGGACAATTGGGTCTGGTGGGGCGAATCGGGGGCTCGTTTGGGGGAGACTGCGGGCGTGGCGGATGTGAGCGTGCTCGAACGGGAGATGTACCGCGAGGCCGAGGCGGCCCGCTATCTGGGCATTCCGCAGAACACGTTGAACTACTGGCTCGAAGACGGGACGCGGCGCGGCCGGACCTATCCGCCGGTGATCCGCGCCGAGCCCCGGGGCCGCCGGGTCCCCGTCACCTGGGCCGAGTTCGTCGAAGCCGGCCTGTTGCGCGGCTACCGGAGCCGGGGCATCCCGATGGCCGAGCTGCGGACGTTCATCGACCTGCTGCGCGAGCGGTTCCAGATCCCGTACCCGCTGGCCGACCGCCGCCCGTACGTCGCCGGGCGGCGGCTGGTCCTGGAGGCCCAGGAGCAGGCCGGCCTCGATCCCGACTTCTGGCTGGTTGCCGACGTCCACGGGCAGCTGATGCTGCTGCCACCGTCGGACGAGTTCGTGCAGCGGGTGACCTGGGACGGCGACCTGGCCGCCCGCTGGCGGCCGCACGACGACGGCGCATCGCCGGTGGCGATCGACCCGGACCTGCGCGGCGGACGTCCCGCCGTCGGCGGCATCAGCACGAGCGTCCTCTGGGAGCACGACTCCGCCGGCGAGGACCACGACGACCTCGCGGCCGACTTCGGTCTCACCGTCGACCAGGTGCGCTGGGCGCTGGCGTACGAGAACTCGCTCAGGGCGTCCTGACCCGTGCCGCTCAAGCCGCCTCAGCCGGGACGGCGCTACAAGGAAGCGGACGTCCGCTTCTACTTCGACGCCGACGTCCTCGGTCTCGCCCACGTCATCACGAACCTCCGCCCGGACTCCACGTACCCCGGTGATCCCGGCGGCGTGGTCCATCGTCGGCTGCGGGCCGCGTGCCCGGTGCCGGCCCCCACGGTCAAGGACCACGTGTGGATACCGCAGGTGGCCCGGCGCGGGTG
>DATINN010000432.1:0-4205 GCA_035474175.1 Mycobacteriales bacterium
GGCCGCCCGGGTCGAGGCGGCGCGCCGCCGGGCCGAGGCGGCCCGGGTGGAGGCCGCCCGGGCCGAGGCCGTCCGGGCCGCGGTGGCCCGGACCGAGCCCGACCTGCTCGAGGACCACGCCGTGCTCCAGGATCCGGCCCTGCACGCCGAGCGCACGCTGACCGAGGAGCGGGGCCGGCCGCACCCGGCGGCCGCCGAGCGCCCCCCCGCGGCCTACGTGCTCGGCGTGGCCGGCGGCGCCGCCCTCGCCCTCACCCTCGGCGGCGTCCTGTTCCTGGCGCTGCCCAGCGACTACACCGCCCTGACCGTGCTGCTCGTCGGTGTCATCGCCTGGACCACCGTGGTGCTGCTGTCGCTGCGGCTGCCGTCCCGGCGCTGAGGCCTCAGGTGACGGCGGTGTGCAGCAGCCCGCGGGAGCGCAGATACCAGGAGCGGGTGCGGGCGGCGCGGTCGGCCGCACCGGAGAGCCAGTAGTCGGAGAAGGCCGCGTGGCCGGCGCGCACGCCTGACTGGACCACCTCGTAGAGCCAGTCGTGGTTGGCGATCACCGCGTCCACCAGCTGCCCGCGCTCCTCCGGCACCAGCCCGTACGCGTCGGCGAACAGCCGCAGCCGGTGCAGCACCCGCCCGCGCCGGGCGTCGTCCACGTCCGCGTCCTGCCGCAGCGGGGCCCACAGCCGGACCGCCGCGGCCACGTCCCAGACCCGCGGTCCCGGGCTGGCCAGGTCGAAGTCGATGAGCGCGACCGCCCGCCCGTGCCGGAACACGACGTTGTCCAGGTTGGGGTCGTTGTGCAGCACCAGCGTGCCGCGGAACGGCGCCGGTGGCGACGGCGGCCACTCGTACGGCGCCGGGTCGAAGCCGGTCACCGCCGCGTGGTAACGCTGCAGCAGCGCGGCCACGCTCGTCAGCGCCGCGTCGGTCAGCGCCCAGGCCGGGTAGGGCCGGGTGATCGCCCGCCCCGGCACGTACGAGAGCACCTCCCGGCCCTCGGCGTCGATGCCCAGGAACCGCGGCGCCCCGTCGAAGCCGACCCGGTCCAGGTGCCGCAGCAGCGCGTGGGTGGCCGCGCCGGTCGGCCGGGCCGGCCGGCGCACGGTGTCGCCGATGCGGACGACCAGGCCGCGGTTGGCCGTGCCGCCGTGCAGCGGGACCTCGGGATCCGGCACGCTCACACTGGTTTCTCGGTCGTCTCGCCGGTCAGCCGACAGGGTCGGGACGCCCGGTCTCGGCCAGCAGCGCCCGGGCCAGCGAGGTGTGCGTGACCACGCTGGTGACCAGCCCGGAGCGCAGCGCCGCCCGGACCGCCGGCGCCTTTCCCGCGTCGTACGGCACCGCGACCACCTCCTCCACCGCCCGCAGCTGGGCCGCGCTCACCCCGATCATCCGGTCGTTGAGCGCGGTCGGCGGGGTCTCGCCGTCCGGGGTGAGGAAGACCCCCGAGATCTCCGCGCAGACGCCCTGCCGGTGCAGCGCCTTGCGCTCCCGGTCGGTGGCCGCGTCGTACACGGTGGACTGGTGCGGGGCCCACCGCCCGATCCCGACCACCGCCTTGGTCACCCCGCGGAACTGGGCGAAGGTCCGGGCCACCTCGGGCTGCTTGCGCAGCGCCCGCGCCGTCGCCGGGTCCGGCACCACGAAGGGGGCGTGGAAGAAGTACGCCGGGCCGCCGGAGATGCGGGCCACGTCCCGGACCACGTCGACGGAGCCGTCGTCGCCGTCGCTGCGCGACAGCGCCCCGGTCAGCTGCACCACCGGCGTCGGCGCCAGCTCGGTCAGCGCCGCCGCGACCGCGCTGACCGAGCGGGACCAGCCCAGCCCGAGCACGTCCTCGGGGGTGACGATCTCGGTCAGCAGGTCGGCGGCGGCGGTGCCGAGGTGGGCCCGCAGCGAGTGGGTGTCGTCGTCGGGGGTGTCGACCACGACCGCGTGCCGCAGCCCGAAGCGCTCCTGCAGCCGCCCGGACAGCTCCAGGTCGACCTCGCCCGGGTAGCTGATCTCGATCTTCACCAGCCCGGTGGACCGGGCCGCCTCCAGCAGCCGGGCGACCTTGAACCGGCTGAGCGCGAACTCCTCGGCGATCTCGATCTTCGACTTGCCGTCGAGGTAGTAGCGCCGGGCCACCGACGCGGTGAGCACCATCTGGGCCGGACCACCGGCAGCACTTCGCCCCATCTCCCGCTCCTCGATCGGACCCGGCCTCGTCCCTCGGCCGGCTCAGCTCTCGTCGATCCCCGCACGCGCTGCGAGCCCTCGCGCGCGCTCGCCGCGTGCTCCTGCTCATCTGAGCGACTGGCCGCCCAGTATGGCACGGGGGTATTGACGGCCGGCCCGGATCAGCGGAACTCTTACATACGAGACGCCACCCGCTCATATGTGCACGTCGTGGCACGCACCAGGAGGCAGCAGTGGCTCGCAACCGAGCGAAGACGGTCCGGCTCGTCGCGATCGGGGTGGCCCTCGGCCTCGCCGCCACCGGCTGCGCGGGCTGGGGCGGCGGCGGGGGCGGCGGCGACAGCCTCAACGTCCTCATGGTCAACAACCCGCAGATGATCGACCTGCAGAAGCTGACCGCGCAGAACTTCACCCGGGACACCGGCATCCGGGTCAACTTCACCGTCCTGCCCGAGAACGACGTGCGCGACAAGATCAGCCAGGAGTTCTCCAGCCAGGCCGGCCAGTACGACGTGGCCACGGTGAGCAACTTCGAGATCCCGATCTACGCGCGCAGCAAGTGGATCGCGCCGCTCTCGCCGTATCTCGACAAGGACCCGGGCTTCGACCAGGACGACATCTTCGCGCCGATGACCAAGGCGCTGTCCGGGGACGACGGCCAGATCTACGGCGAGCCGTTCTACGGCGAGTCCTCGTTCCTCATGTACCGCAAGGACGTCCTGGCGGCCAAGAACATCCAGATGCCGGCCAACCCGACCTGGCAGCAGGTCGCGGACATCGCCGCCCAGGTCGACGGCGCGCAGCCCGGCATGGCCGGGATCTGCCTGCGCGGCCAGCCCGGCTGGGGCCAGATCTTCGCCCCGCTGACCACGGTGGTCAACACCTTCGGCGGCACCTGGTTCACCGCCGACTGGCAGGCCCAGGTCGACGCCGAGCCGTTCAAGAACGCGGTCGACTTCTACGTCAACCTGGTCCGCCAGCACGGCGAGAACGGCGCCCCGCAGGCCGGTTTCACCGAGTGCCTCAACAACCTCATCCAGGGCAACGTCGCGATGTGGTACGACGCGACCTCGGCCGCGGGCTCGCTGGAGGCGGCCGACTCCAAGGTCAAGGGCAAGATCGGATACGCGCCGGCCCCGGTGGTGCAGACCAAGAGCTCCGGCTGGCTGTACGCGTGGGCCTGGGGCATCCAGCAGGCCAGCAAGAAGAAGGACGACGCCTGGAAGTTCATCTCCTGGGCCTCCAGCAAGGGCTACGAGGAGCTGGTCGGCAAGCAGGTCGGCTGGTCCTCGGTGCCCGCCGGCAAGCGCGCCTCGACGTACGCGAACCCGGACTACCTCAAGGAGTCCTCGGCCTTCGCGGCGCCGACCAAGGCCGCGATCGAGAGCGCCGACCCGGCCAACCCCGGGGTGCAGAAGCGGCCGGCGATCGGGATCCAGTTCATCGACATCCCCGAGTTCCCCGACCTCGGCACCCAGGTCTCCCAGTACGTCAGCTCCGCGATCGCCGGTCAGACCACTGTGGACAGTGCCCTGAGCAAGGGGCAGAAGCTGGCCAGCGACGTGGCCGAGCGCTACCGATCACGGCAGAACTGAGTGGACCGCCGATCTTCCCGCCGTACCGCCTGAGCCCCCTGCTGTATCGCCTGAGCCCCCCACGGAGGAGGCGTCGTGAGCGTCGCCGTCGAGACCAAGGCCCCCGAGGACCGATCGGAGCAGCCGCCCACCACGCTGCGCCGGACCGGTGAGTGGGCCCGCCGCGCCCCGCTGCTGCCCGCGCTGATCTTCACGATCATCGTGACCCAGCTGCCCTTCGTGGCGACCCTGGTGATCTCGTTCATGAACTGGAACGCGTACTACCCGGACGAACGGGGATTCGCCGGGTTCGCCAACTTCCGGCGGGTGTTCACCGACGTCAACATGCGCGACGCGGTCTACACCACGATCCTGCTCACCGCCGGCGTGGTGCTGATCAGCCTGGTCCTCGGCCTGGGCATAGCTCTGCTGCTGGACCGCAGGTTCCGGGGCCGG
>DATINN010000433.1:0-2961 GCA_035474175.1 Mycobacteriales bacterium
CATGCAGATCATCACCCTGCCCGTGCCGGCGCAGGACGGGATCACCCGCGACAACGTCACCGTGCGCGTGGACGCCGTCGTCTACTTCCGAGTGCTGGACCCGGTCCGCGCGGCGGTGGACGTCCAGGACTATCTCGCAGCGATCGGGCAGGTCGCCCAGACCTCGCTGCGCTCCATCATCGGCAAGAGTGACCTCGACGACCTGTTGTCTGACCGGGAGCAGCTCAACCAGGGCATGGCGCTGATGATCGACAGCCCAGCGCTTGGGTGGGGCGTCCACATCGAGCGCGTGGAGATCAAGGACGTCGCGCTGCCCGAGTCGATGAAGCGCTCGATGTCGCGGCAGGCCGAGGCCGAGCGGGAGCGGCGGGCCCGGGTCATCGCGGCCGACGGCGAGTTCCAGGCGTCGAAGAAGCTGGCCCAGGCGGCCGCGGCGATGTCGGCCGACCCGGCCGCGCTGCAGCTGCGGCTGCTGCAGACCGTGGTCGAGGTGGCGGCGGAGAAGAACAGCACGCTGGTCATGCCGTTCCCGGTGGAGCTGCTGCGCTTCCTGGACCGGGTCACCCCGGACCGGTCCGGCACCGTGCAGCACGAGCCCGACGCGCCCGACGCCGACCTCGACGCCGACTCCGACGTGGTCGGCCTCGACGCCGGGATCGACCTGGCCGGGATCGACGCCGCCGACATCCCGCCGGTGGACGACATCCCCGCGGTCGACGACATCCCCGCCGTGGCCGAGATCCCGGCCGCGCCGGCGATCCCGGCCGGGCCGGCCTTCACCGCGTCCGACGCCGCGGTCCCGGCCCGCACCGGCTCCACCGCCAACCGCACCCCCGGCTGAGCCGGCCCGCCGCCGGGCCTCGTCCCGCCGGGCCTCGTTTCGCCGGGCCGGCGGGCCGGGCAGGAAACCGCCATGACGGACTGCACCCGCGAGGCCCGGACGGTGTCGGTCACCATCGACCGCCCGCCCAAGACCGTGTACGACTACCTGGCCGACCCGGCCCAGATCCCCCGGTGGTCCTACTTCGAGTCGATCGAGCCGTCCGCGGACGGGCAGTGGACGGTGACCGGTCCCGAGGGCGAGACCGCGACGATGACCTTCGCCCCGCCCAACGGCTTCGGCGTGGTCGACCAGAACGTCGAGGTGGCCCCGGGCGAGTGGGTGCACGTCCCGCTGCGGGTGGTGCCCAACGGCGACGGCAGCGAGGTGCTCTTCACCGCCTTCCGCCAGCCGCGGTACACCGACGCCGACTTCGACGCCGACGTCGTCCTGGTCCGCACCGACCTGGACCGGCTCAAGCGGATCCTCGAAGCCGGCTAAGGAGACGGGCCTCAGACCCAGAGGGCGTCGAGGTCGGCCGCGACCCGGGCGGCCGGCGCCGTGGCCGACCCCAGGCCCAGCGCCGGCCCGGCCGCCACCTCCGGCACTGCCGCCGTACGGTCGCAGCAGGACAGCGCGGTCTCGTCCAGGAACCGGCTGCGCTGGGCCCAGGAGTGCCGGTCGTCCCGGGCCCGCGGGTGGTGGTGGTAGCGCAGCGGCGCGTAGAGGTGCAGCGTGTCCCGGGCCCGGGTCAGCGCGACGTGGAACAGCCGCCGCTCCTCGTCCAGACCGTCCACAGTGGACACGCCCAGGTCGGAGGGGAAACTGCCCTCGGTGACGTGCAGCAGGTGGACCACGTCCCACTCCAGACCCTTTGCCGAGTGCACTGTGGACAGCACCAGCCAGTCCTCGTCCACGCTCGGCGGCACGGCGTCGGCGCCGGTCGAGCGGGGCGGGTCCAGCGCCAGCTCGACCACGAACGTGCGCAGGTCGCCGTGCTCCGCGGCCGCCGCCGACAGCCGCTCCAGGTCGGCCAGCCGGGCCGCGCCGTCCGGGTACTTCCCCTGGACGACCGGGGCCAGCGCCCGGCGCAGCAGGTCGGCCCGCTCCCCCGCCGGCGACGCCGGGGCCGCCGCCCGCAGCGCGGCGACCAGCCGGGTGGCGTCCGGACGCGCACACGCCGGCAGCACCGCGAGCGCCCCGCCGGGCTCCGGCGCCGCGATCGCCCCGCCCGGCTCCGGCAGCGCCACGGCGGACTCCGCCGCGAGCGCCCCGCCGGGCTCCGGCAGCGCCACGGCGGGCTCCGCCGGGACCGCCCCGCCCGGCGCCGCGGCCGGTCCGGGGAACCCACTGTCCCAACGCGACAGTGGATCGTCGGTGTCGAGGTCCAGCGCGTCGACCGCGCGCCGGGCGATCGCCGGGCCGACCCCGCCCAGCAGCTGCAGCAGCCGGAACCAGGCCGTCTCGTCGCGGGCGTTGTCGGCCAGCCGGTAGCAGGCGAGCAGGTCCTTCACGTGCGCGGACTCCAGATACCGCAGCCCGCCGTACTTCACGTACGGGATGCGGCGCCGGGTCAGCTCCAGCTCCAGCAGGTCGCTGCCGCGCCCGGCCCGGAACAGCACGGCCTGGTCCCGCAGCCGCAGCCCGCGCTCCCGGGCCGCCAGCACCCGGGCGCAGACCTCGTCGGACTGGGTCGCCTCGTCGGCGCAGTCGACCAGCTCCGGGCGGGCGCCGCCGCCGCGGACGGAGACCAGCTCCTTGACGTAGCGCTCGGACGCGCCGGACCAGGCGCCGTTGGCCAGGTCGAGGATCGGCTGGGTGGACCGGTAGTTGCGGACCAGCCGCACCACCGTGGTGCCCGGGAACTGGGCCGGCAGGTCGAGGATGTGCCGGGCGCTGGCGCCGCGGAAGCCGTACACGGCCTGGGCGTCGTCGCCGACCGCGGTCAGCCCGGCGTCGCCGGCGCACAGCCCCCGGACGATGTCGACCTGCAGCTGGTTGACGTCCTGGTACTCGTCCACCAGCACCGCGTCGAACAGCCCGGCCAGCCGCCGGGACAGCACGTCGTCGCGGACCGCGGCCCGCCAGTAGAGCAGCAGGTCGTCGAAGTCGAGCAGGGCCCGCGACCGCTTCCGGGCCAC
>DATINN010000434.1:0-2362 GCA_035474175.1 Mycobacteriales bacterium
GTAGTCGAGCGTTGGGCCGAAGCCAGGGGAGAGATCACTGGCTTCGCTGAGCGTTAACTCAGCGCGAACACACGCAGCGACCGCGGACGTTGACCCTCGTCTCCCAACGTGCGACCCTAGAGACGTTGCACGCACCCGGTCCAAACCGCGGTCCGCGTGCCCTTCCCAAGACACAGTGCAGCGTCTGGTGTGGAGGCCCACGAGATGGCGAAGGCCCTTCTCGGCTATGTCGGTGCAGTTCCGGATCGTCGCCTCGTTGACGAGGTGGCGTTCCTGCGGTCGCGAGTACGCGACCTGGAGACCGAGGTCGAGCGACTGCGTACGGAGCGCCAGACCAACGACCTCGAACGGGGGCTGCGACAGTTGTCGGAGCTGCCCGAGCCAGTCCTGGCCTGACGCAGGCCCGGTCCGAGGTCCGGCCCGCCGGCCGTATCCCCTGCGTGGGTGCGGCTGATCCGGCGCGCCCGCAGCCGCACCACCGGTGGTGAAGTCCGGCGGCGACCCCTGGAGTAGACGCCTGCGCGGCCGTCCCCGCAACCCTCTTTCGGGTGTCGGAAGGGTGTCGGGCGGGTCGGCCGGATCGCGGCGGGTGACGAGGTACCTTCTCCCCTGAGGGCCCTTCCCCGAGCCGGCCCAACCGCCGTCCCGCCTCCGGAGAGTCGTGCACCTCAAGAGCCTCACGCTGAAGGGCTTCAAGTCCTTCGCCTCGGCCACCAGCCTGCGTTTCGAGCCCGGCATCACCTGCGTCGTCGGCCCGAACGGCTCCGGCAAGTCCAACGTCGTCGACGCCATCTCCTGGGTGCTGGGCGAGCAGGGGGCCAAGGCGCTGCGCGGCGGCAAGATGGAGGACGTCATCTTCGCCGGCACCGCCGGCCGCCCGCCGCTGGGCCGGGCCGAGGTGACGCTGACCATCGACAACAACGACGGCGCCCTGCCGATCGACTACACCGAGGTCTCGATCACCCGGCGGATGTTCCGCGACGGCGCCAGCGAGTACGAGATCAACGGCTCGTCCTGCCGGCTGCTGGACATCCAGGAGCTGCTGTCGGACTCCGGCATCGGCCGGGAGATGCACGTCATCGTCGGCCAGGGCCAGCTCGACTCCGTGCTGCAGGCCCGGCCGGAGGACCGGCGCGGCTTCATCGAGGAGGCGGCCGGCGTCCTGAAGCACCGCAAGCGCAAGGAGAAGGCGCTGCGGAAGCTGGACGCGATGCAGGCCAACCTGACCCGGCTGACCGACCTGACCGGCGAGCTGCGCCGCCAGCTCAAGCCGCTGGGACGGCAGGCCGAGGTCGCCCGCCGGGCCGCGAGCGTGCAGTCCGACCTGCGCGACGCCCGGCTGCGGCTGCTGGCCGACGACCTGGTCGGGCTGCGCACGGCGCTGGCCCGGGAGGTCGCGGACGAGAGCGCGGTCCGGGAGCGGCGCGCGATCGTGGAGCGGGACCTGGCCGCCGCGCAGGCCCGGGAGGCCGAGCTGGAGGCGGCGATCGCGGCCGACGCGCCCGCCCTGACCCGGGCCCAGGAGACCTGGTATCGCCTGTCCGCCCTGGAGGAGCGCTTCCGCGGCACCCACCGGCTGGCGCTGGAGCGCGGCCGGCACCTGTCCGCCTCCACCGACGAGGCCCGGACCGGGCGCGACCCGGCGGCCATGGAGGCCGAGGCGGCCGAGGTGCGGGCGCAGGAGGAGGCCTTGCGGGACGCGCTGGAGGACGACCGGGCCAAGCTCGCCGAGGCCGTCGCCGAGCGGCAGGAGCTGGAGCGGGCGCTGGCCGCGGCCGAGCGGGCGCTGGTCGCCGCCGTGCGGGCCGTGGCCGACCGGCGCGAGGGGCTGGCCCGGCTCGGCGGCCAGGTCGAGGCCGTCCGGACCCGGCTCGGGGCCAAGGCCGAGGAGATCGACCGGCTGGCCGCGGCCGCGGCCGAGGCCCGGGAGCGGGCGGCGGCGGCGCAGGCCGAGTTCGACGCGCTGCAGTCCCAGGTCGGCGCGCTGGACGAGGGCGAGCTGGGCCTGGACGAGCGGCACGAGGCCGCGGTGGAGGCGTACGAGGCGGCGCGGGCCCGGGTCCGCGCGCTCAACGAGGAGTCCCGGACGGCCGAGCAGGACCGGGCCACCTGGGCCGCCCGCAAGGACGCGCTGTCGCTCGGGCTCACCCGCAAGGACGGCGCCGGCGCGCTGCTCGCCGCCGGCACCCGGCTGCCGGGGCTGCTCGGCTCGGTCGCCGCGCTGCTCACCGTCCGCCCCGGCCACGAGGCGGCCCTGGCCGCGGCGCTCGGCGGCATCGCCGACGCCGTCGCCGTCGGCTCGCCCGACGACGCCGCCACCGCCCTCGAGCTGCTCAAGACCGACGACGCCGGCCGCGCCGGC
>DATINN010000435.1:0-6015 GCA_035474175.1 Mycobacteriales bacterium
CGCCCGGCAGGCGCCCGACGTCTGGTTCGAGCCCGGGCTGGTGATGGAGGTGCTCAGCGCCGAGCTGACCGTCTCGCCCAACCACACCGCCGGCTGGGGCGTGCTGAAGAAGGACTCCGGGCTGGCCATGCGGTTCCCGCGCTTCACCGGCCGCTGGCGCGAGGACAAGACCGCGCAGGACGCGACCACGACGACGGAGCTGGTCGACCTCTTCCGCGGCGCTCTGCTGGCCAACCGGCGGACGATCAAGAACCCGGACAGCCGCACGGATCAGCCGAAGGTGAACGAGTAGGCCGACAGCCCCGGGGACAGCGTCACCTGCAGCAGCCCGGTCTGCGGGGTGTCCCGGTGCAGCAGGGTGTAGATGTTCGGCGCGCCCCGCACCTGGTACGTCGTGGTCCGCTGGTCGACGCGGACGGTCAGCGTGCCGGTGCCGGACACGTCCAGGTAGACGTCGGAGGCCAGGAAGTAGAGCCCGATGCTGGCGCTCGCGCCGGCCGTGACCGACTCGTCCCCGACGTCCCAGGTCCCGTCGAGCGCGAAGGTGCCGGGCTGCAGGTCGGGCGGGTAGCGGTAGGTGTGGCTGCCGGCCCGCAGCGGGTCGGTGCCGCCGTAGTACGCCGCCCGCTTCCCGCCCAGGTACGTCTCCGGCGACATCCGGGTCGTCGGGGTCCGGTCCGCGACCCGGGTCGCGGCCGGCAGCGCCCGGCCCGGGTCGGCCTTGCCCAGCAGGGACCGGATCAGCTGCTCGGTCTCCGCGTACCGGCCCTCGCCGGCGGAGGTGAAGCGGACCCGGCCGGTGGCGTCGATGAGGTAGTCGGCCGGCCAGGACTGGTTGGCGTAGTTGTCCCAGGTCTTGTAGTCGTTGTCGAAGGCGACGGGATAGCGGATGCCGAGCCGCTTCGCCCCGGCCTCGATGTTGGCCGGCACGTGCTCGAAGGCGTACTCGGGGGTGTGCACGCCGATCACCACGAAGCCGTCCTTCTGGTACGCCTGGTACCAGGCGTTGACGTGGGCGATGGCGCGCTGGCAGTTGATGCAGGAGTAGGCCCAGAAGTCGACCAGCACGACCTTGCCCGTCAGCCCGGCCAGGTCCAGGGCCGGGCTGTTGAGCCAGCCCGAGATGCCGGCCAGCGCGGGGGCGGCGCCGCAGTCGGCCAGCGCCGGGGTGGCCTGCGACTCGGCCGCCTGCTGGCACGCCGCCAGCGCGGCGCCGGCCTTCGGCCCGAGGCCCGGGTGGAGGTCGTTGTCCAGCGCGGTGGTGTAGTCGGGGACCGCGCGCTGGATCGCGTCGGTGACGTGGAACGTCAGCGCGACGGCCAGGCCGATCACGACCACGCCGGCCAGCGTGCGGATCCGGCGCTGGTGCCGGCGGAAGGCGGTCAACCGCTCGGCCAGCCGCCGCCCGGCCAGCGCGAAGCCCAGCAGCGGCAGCGCCGTCCCGACCGCGAACGCCACGGTCAGCACGATCGTGCCGGCGCCGATCCGGCCGGTCGCGCCGGCCACCGTGATCGCGGCCAGCACCGGGCCGGCGCACGGGACGTACACGGCGCCGAGGGCCAGGCCGAGCACGAACGAGCCCCGGTCGGTGCCCCGGGTGCGCTGCGGGATCCGGGCGAACGGCTTCTCCAGCACCCGCTCCACCGGCGGGACGATCATCCCCAGGCCGAGCAGCACCAGCAGGACCAGGCCGGTCCAGCGGATGACGTCCTGCGGCACCGGCAGCGCGTCCAGCACGAGCGTGCCGACCAGGGTGAAGACCGCGAAGCTGAGCGCCAGGCCGGCCACGACGAGGTACGGCCGGCGGTGGTCGGGCTTGGCCTCGGGCTCGGGCTCGGGCCGGGTCCCGGCGGTGAGCGCGTACGGCTGGGGGCGGCGGGTCCGGGCGCCCTGCGCGCCGGCGGACAGGAAGATCACCGGCAGCACCGGCAGCACGCACGGCGAGATACCGGTGATGAGCCCGCCGACCAGGCCGATCAGGGCGAGAGACAGGTCGCTCACATCCGGACACTACGGCCGCCGCCCCGGCCCGGCTCACCGGCTCGGCCGTCCGTCACCCCTCCGTAAGGTCCTCAGCCGGTGCCGAGCGTCCGCTGGGCCCAGGCGGCGATGTCGCCGTGGGTGAGGGCGACCGCGAGCAGGTCCGGGAACGCGTCCGGGGTGCAGGCGAAGGCGGGCACGCCCAGGGCGCCGAGCGCGGCCGCGTTGTCCCGGTCGTAGGACGGCGCGCCCTCGTCGGAGAGGGCCAGCAGCACCACGACCTGCACGCCGGCCGCGGTCATGGCCGCCACCCGCTTGAGCATCTCGTCCTTGACGCCGCCCTCGTACAGGTCGCTGATCAGCACGAACAGCGAGTCGGCGGGCCTGGAGAGCAGCGACTGCCCGTACGCGAGGGCGCGGTTGATGTCGGTGCCGCCGCCGAGCTGGGTGCCGAAGAGCACCTCGACCGGGTCGGCCAGGTGCTCGGTCAGGTCGACGACCTCGGTGTCGAAGACGATCAGCGACGTCCGCAGCGTGCGCATGGTGGCCAGCACCGCGCCGAACACGCCCGCGTACACGACCGAGGCCGCCATCGAGCCGGACTGGTCGATCGCGACCACGACGTCGCGGGCGACCAGCTGGTGCCGCCGCCCGTAGCCGACCAGCCGCTCCGGCACCACCGTGCGGTGCTCGGGCAGGTAGTGCTGGAGGTTGGCGCCGATGGTGCGGTTCCAGTCGATGTCGCGCAGCTTCGGCCGGGAGGTGCGGGCGGCCCGGTTGAGCGCGCCCGCGACCGCGGCGGTGGTCCGGTCGGCGACGCGGCGCTGGATCTGCTCGACCACGGTCGCGACCACCTGCCGGGCGGTCGCCCGGGTGTGCTCGGGCATGACGTTGTTGAGGCTGAGCAGCGTGCCGACCAGGTGCACGTCCGGCACCACCGACTCCAGCAGCTCCGGCTCCAGCAGCAGCTGGGTCAGCCGCAGCCGGTCGATCGCGTCCCGCTGCATCACCTGCACGACGGTCGAGGGGAAGTACGTCCGGATGTCGCCGAGCCAGCGGGCCACCCGCGGCGCCGACCCGCCGAGCCCGCCCGACCGCGGGCCGCTCGTGTCGCCGGGGCCGTCGTAGAGCGCGGCCAGCGCGCCGTCCATGGCCGCGTCGTCCCGGCTCAGCCCGCCCTCGGGGTCGATCCCGGAGTCGCCGCCGAGCAGCATCCGCCAGCGCCGCTGCCGCTCGGGCCCGGGCCGCTCGGGCCCGGGCCGCTCGGGCCCGGGCCGCTCCGGCTCGGTCACGGGGCCACCCCCAGCAGCAGCCGTACGGTCGGCAGGACGGCGGCGGCCAGCTCCTCGTCGAGGTCGGCGTCCGCGCTGCCGGCCGGCGCGGCCGCCGGGCCGCGGGTGATCCGGTCGCCGAGCGAGCGCCGCTCGGCCGCCGCGAACGAGCCGAACGTCCGGCGCAGCAACGGCAGCACGTCGGTGAACGTGTCCGGGCCGAGCCCGCCGACCCAGTCGTCCAGCACGCCGAGCAGGGCGGCGTCGTGCACCAGCAGCAGGCCGCCGCCCTCCAGGAAGCCCTCGACCCAGGCCGCCTTGGCCGGCGCGGTCGAGCCGACCGACAGGGCCCGGCTCAGCCGGGTGCCGGCGTCGGCGGCGTCGATGCGGCCGCCGTCGAGCAGCAGCCGGACGAGCTGGCCGGTGATCAGGCCGTGCACGTCGTCCCGGCCGGCGATGTCGGCCAGCGTCTCCAGCCACTCCGCGCGGGCCTGCGGGTTGTCCTTCAGGGCCACGGCCGCGTGCACGTCGGCGATCCGCGCCTTCAGCTGGGTGGCCGACTCGTCGTCCAGGGCGGTCAGCGCGGCCGGCAGGCCGGCCCGGATCCGGACCAGCAGCGCGTCCGCGACGTGGTCGAGCGCGGAGGTGTCGGTGTCGCGGACGTCGCCGTAGCGCAGCGCGCGGACCAGCGGCGGCAGCGCCTCCATCAGGTGCGCGACGTCGGTGTCGGCGGCGGCCCGGGCGTCCAGCGCCCGCAGCAGCGGCGGCAGCGCGTCGGGCAGGTCGGCCAGCAGGGTGGCCTCGACCGCGGTGGTCAGCTCGACCAGGGTGCCGGGCGCGTCGGCGACCCTGGCCGCGGCGGCCGCGGCCACGGTCGTGCCCCAGACCGAGGCCGCCACGATCTCGACCGCCAGCTCCGGGCGCCAGACCAGCGACCAGGTCTCCCGGAACGTGCCCAGGTTGCGGGCCGCGGCCCGGGCCGGCGTGCCCCACTCCACGCCGATCAGCCGGAGCCGGTGCAGCAGCCGGCTGCGGGCCAGGTCGGTCGGCTTGCGCAGGTCCAGCTCGTACGTCTTCTCCAGCGCGTCCTGCTTCAGCCGGGTCCGGCGGGCCTGGGCACGCAGGTCGACCGCGAGCGGGACGGCCGGGGCGTCGTCCGGGACCGCGCCGAGGGCCTCGCCGACGACGAGCCGGCGGGCGACCAGCTCGAGCATGAGCTCGTCGCCGTCGACCAGCACGGCCCGGGTCGCCTCGGTGACCTCGGCCAGGCCGGCCAGCGGGCGGTTGCGCAGCACGGCCAGCGCCTCGGCCAGCCGGACGGCCTCGATCACGTGGGCGGAGGAGACCGGCAGGTCCTCGGCGCGCAGGACGCCGGCGACCTTGGTCAGCCAGCGGGCGACGGGGAGGTCGGGGGTGTCGAACAGGTGCGCGTACCAGCCCGGGCTGGTGACGCCGGCGCCGTAGCCGGAGGCGGCGGCGAGCCGGCCGTGCGTCCACGGGGCCCAGGTCAGCGCGACCTTCCGCTTGGGCTGGCCGGCCAGCACCCGGGCGTCGGCGGCGGCCGTCGGGAGCGGGCCGGCCAGCGCCGGGGCGTGCCAGGCGCCGCAGACGACCGCGACCTTCTCGTGCGTCTTCAGCGCGGTGCGCAGGACCGTCCGCATGTAGGCCTCGCGGCGGTCCTCCCGCTGCTGCTCGGCCGGGTCCTGCTCCGGGGCGGCGGCGCGCAGCTCGGCCATGGCCTCGGTGATGGCCTCGAACGGGCCGGCGCCGTCGCGGCGGGACTCGACCAGGTCCTCCCACCACCGCTCCGGGTCGTCGAACCCGGCCGCCTCGGCCAGGATCGCCAGCGGGTCGTGCCGGACCCGTTCGACGACGCCCTCACTGTCTACTGTGGACTCTTCTGTGGCCAGCACGTTGGCGGCCGGCAGGTCGCAGCAGTGCGCGGGGACCCGGTGGGCCGCGGCCCAGGTGAGCGCCTGCCACTCCGGGGAGAAGGTGGCGAAGGGCCAGAAGACGGCGGCCTTGGGGTCGTCGGCCGCGTACGCCAGCAGGGTCACCGGCGGCCGCATCCCGGCGTCCGCCACCAGCGGCAGCAGCGGGTCGGCGTCGGCCGGACCCTCGATCAGCACGACGTCCGGACCGTACGCGTCCAGCGCGGCCCGGACCGAGCGGGCCGACCCCGGCCCGTGGTGCCGGATCCCGAGGACGCGCACCTCGCTCACGCGGTGACCTCGCGGCAGGCCCGGTAGAACTCACCCCAGCCCCGCCGCTCCCGCGCGACGACCTCGAGGTATTCGGTCCACACGACCGCGTCCGCGACCGGGTCGCGCACGACCGCGCCGACGATCCCGGCCGCCGTGTCGTACGGGCGGAGCACCCCGTCGCCGAAGTGCGCCGCCAGCGTCAGCCCGGCCGTCACCACGCTGATCGCCTCGGCCGTGGACAGCGTCCCGGACGGGGACTTGAGCTTGGTCCGCCCGTCCTCGGTGACCCCGGAGCGCAGCTCCCGGAAGACGCTGACCACGCGCCGGATCTCCTCCAGCGCGGCCGGCAGCTCCGGCAGCTCCAGCGACCGGCCGATCTGCTCGACCCGGCGGGCGACGATCGCGACCTCGTCCTCGAACGAGGCCGGCAGCGGCAGCACCACCGTGTTGAACCGCCGCCGCAGCGCGCTGGACAGCTCGTTGACGCCCCGGTCGCGGTCGTTGGCGGTCGCGATGACGTTGAACCCCTTGGCCGCCTGGACCTCGGTGGCCAGCTCCGG
>DATINN010000436.1:0-3064 GCA_035474175.1 Mycobacteriales bacterium
GCCCCCGAGGGCACGGTCGCGTACGGCGGCCCGCAGACCGCGACCACGGCCGGAGGTGCAGAGTGAGCGCAGCGAACCGAGCGAGGACCGGCCGCCCGGCGGCCGAGCGGGAGGCACAGTGATCCCCCCGGAGTTCGACTACCTGCGGCCGCACTGGGTCGACGAGGCCGTGACCGAGCTCGGCCGGGCCGGCGAGGACGCCAAGGTGCTGGCCGGCGGCCAGTCGCTGCTGCCGCTGCTGCGGCTGCGGCTGGCGTACCCGACGGCGCTGGTCGACCTCGGCGGCGTGGCCGAGCTGCGCGGCGTCCGGCTGGACGGCGACCAGCTCGTCATCGGCGCGATGACCACCCACTACGACGTGCTGCGCGACCCGCTGGTCCTGCAGCACGCGCCGGTGCTGGCCCAGGCCACCGCCACGGTGGCCGACCCGGCGGTCCGGCACCGCGGCACCCTCGGCGGGGCGCTGGCGCACGCCGACCCGGCCGGTGACCTGCCCGCGGTGGCGCTCGCGCTCGACGCGGAGTTCGTCATCGAGGGCCCGGCCGGCCGGCGCACGGTGCCGGCCGCGGAGTTCTTCTCCGACTACCTGGAGACCGCGATCGCCCCGGGCGAGCTGCTGGTCGAGATCCGGGTGCCGGCGCTGGGCCCGGAGTGGACCACGGCGTACGAGAAGTTCAACCGGGTCGCGCAGGCCTGGGCGATCGTCGGCGTGGCCGCGCTGGTCCGCAAGGAGGGCGACCGGGTCGCCGAGGCCCGGATCGGGCTGACCAACATGGGCCCGACCCCGCTGCGGGCGACCGCCGCCGAGCAGGCCATCGCCTCCGGCAGCTCGGTGGCCGACGCGGCGCAGCTGGCCGCGGAGGACACCGAGCCCTCCGGCGACCTGTCCGCGCAGCCGGACTACCGCCAGCACCTGGCCCGGGTGCTGACCAGGCGGGCGCTGGAGAAGGCCGCGGGCTGACCAATCCGCAAGGGGCGCAGACTGGAGAGAGGTCTGCGCCCCTTGCGCATGACCGGGGGAGGGGCATGACCAGGGAGAGGGAGAGCGCGTGACCGAGCGGGGGCTGCTGCCGGCCGGCGTCGACAAGCCCGGCGACCTGGTCGACCGGCTGGCCGAGGTCGGCTACCTGGCCGACGAGGGCCTGGCCACCGCGGCGTACCTGGGGCTGCGGCTGCACCGGCCGCTGTTCGTCGAGGGCGAGGCCGGCGTCGGCAAGACCGAGCTGGCCAAGGCGCTGAGCCGGGTGCTGGACGCGCCGCTGATCCGGCTGCAGTGCTACGAGGGCATCGAGGCGTCGCAGGCCCTCTACGACTGGGACTTCCCGCGCCAGCTGCTGCACCTGCGCACGGCCGAGGCGGCCGGGGTGGCCGACGCCGACGCCCTGGAGGCGGAGCTCTACTCGCGCCGCTTCCTCATCGCCCGGCCCCTGCTGGCCGCGCTGGAGACCACGCCGTCGGTGCTGCTGGTGGACGAGGTCGACCGGGCCGACGACGAGTTCGAGGCGTTCCTGCTGGAGGTGCTCAGCGACTTCGCGGTGACCGTGCCGGAGCTGGGCACGATCCGGGCCGCGGTGCCGCCGGTCGTCGTGCTCACCTCCAACCGCACCCGCGACGTGCACGACGCGCTCAAGCGCCGCTGCTACTACCACTGGCTGGAGCACCCGGAGTTCGACCGGGAGGTCGCGATCGTCCGGCTGCGGGTGCCGGAGGCCTCGGCCCGGCTGTGCGAGGAGGTCACCGCGGCCGCGCACGCGCTGCGCGACGCCGACCTGCTCAAGCCGCCGGGCATCGCCGAGACCGTGGACTGGGCCCAGGCCCTGGCCGCCCTGGACGCGCCCGGGCTGGACCCGGCGCTGGCGGCGGCCACGCTCGGCGCGGTCGTCAAATATCGCGAGGACGTCGACCGGGTCCGCTCGCTGGACATCGGCGCGCTGGTGAGCCGGGCGGTCTCCGGCGTATGACTGGAGTGGTGGACGATCCGGTGCGGGTGCTGGTCGGCATCGGCCGCGCGCTCGACTCGGCCGGCGTCCCGGCCGGGCCCGACCGGGTCGCCGAGGCCGTCCGGGCTGCCGCCGCGCTCGACCCGTCCCGGCGCGCCGACCTCTACTGGGCCGGCCGGCTGACGTTCTGCGCCAACCCCGACGACCTGCGCAAGTACGACGCGATCTTCGACGCGGTGACCGCCGGCGACCTGCCGCGGCTGCGGCCCCGGCCGCAGCACCTGGTCCGGGCCGTGCCGGTGACGCTGGCGACGCCCGACGGCGACCCGGCCGGCGACGAGGACGGCGAGGGGACGGCCGACTCCGTGCTGCGGGCCGCCGCCAGCACGGTCGAGACGCTGCGGCACAAGGACGTCACCACCCTGGGCGCGGCCGAGCGGGCCGCGCTGGACCGGGCCCTGGCCGCGCTCTCGCTGCCCGGGGAACACCGGCCGTCCCGGCGCCGCCGGCCGTCGCCGCACCCGGGACCGGTCGACCCCCGCCGTACGGTCCGGGCCCTGCTGCGCTCCGGCGGCGAGCCGGTCCGGCCGCGCTGGTCCCGCCGCTCGGTCCGGCCCCGGCCGGTGGTGCTGCTGGTCGACGTGAGCGGCTCCATGAGCGGGTACGCCGACGTGCTGCTGCGGTTCGCGCACGCGGCCACCCGCCGGCGCGGGGCCCGGACCGAGGTCTTCACGCTCGGCACCCGGCTGACCCGGGTCACCCGGGAGATGGCCTCGCCCGACCCCGAGCGGGCGATGGCGGCGGTCGCCGCGGCCGTGCCGGACTGGTCCGGCGGCACCCGGCTGGGCGCACTGCTGCACGCGTTCCTGGACGGGTGGGGGCAGCGCGGCGCGGCCCGGGGCGCGGTCGTGGTGATCATGTCCGACGGCTGGGAGCGCGACGACCCGGCCGAGCTCGGGCTGCAGATGCGGCGGCTGGCCCGGCTGGCCCACCGGGTGGTCTGGTGCAACCCGCGGGCGGCCCGGCCCGGCTTCGCCCCGCTGGCCGGCGGGATGGCCGCCGCCCTGCCGCACGTCGACGCGTTCATCGAAGGACATTCGGCGCAGGCGGTGCAGGGACTGCTC
>DATINN010000437.1:0-12469 GCA_035474175.1 Mycobacteriales bacterium
CGCGTCGCTCGGTTCGCCTTCCGTGCCGGCCGCGGCCGCGGCCGACCGCCGCAACGCACCGGGCAGGTCCGTGGCGCCGAGCCGATCGAGCGCGTCGACATACTCCGCCCTCCGGGCCTCCGCCCCCACCTGCGGGCCGGCGTCCGGCACGAGGAGCCCGGCCACGTCGGGACCAGCAGCCGCCTCCGGATGTTCATCCACATCCGACCCAGCCGGAGCACCCGGCCAGACCTTCGCCGTCGGATCGGCTGCCGCGGCTGGCCCCGGCTTCTCTGCTCGCCCGGTCTGCGCGGCTGACCCGGTCCGTCCGCTCGTATCGGTGGGCACGGCCGGCTCGGTCTGTGCGCGCGCCTGAGTGGGCACGGCCTGCCCACACAGTGCGCCCGTCTCGGTGGGCGTGGTCGGCCCGGTCTGTGCCGCCGGCCCGGCGTGCACGGCTGGTGCGGCCGACCCGGTCTTCACAGCTGGTCCGGTCTGGTCGGTTTCGTCGGGCTGGGCACCCCGCCCGGCGGCGCGTTCCGTGCGCCGCGGCGTGCCCGCGCGGGGGCGCCGCGCCGGACTGCGTGTCTTCCCGCCGCGGGCCGTCGGAGCAGCGGAGGCTCCGGAGACGTTCCCCGCGTCGGCTTCCGGATCCGCGACACCGTCCTCGGTCAACCCGAACCCGCGTTCGACGAGCCGCCTCGCCGCGGACCACTGCTCCGCCGTCAGCGCGCCGGCGCGGCCCGCGCGATCCTTCTCAGTCCCTTCGGCCCCCGTGGCCGACCCAGGCTGCCCCGTCGCCGGGTCGGACGACGTGAGCAGCTCGGTGAGCCGGCCGAGCGGCGCCCGACTGCTCGGCCCGGGTGCCGTCCGCGGCTCGGGCGGCAGCGCCACCGGTGCGTTCGCCGCCGCCAGCACCGCGGCCAGCACCGTCCGCTCCTGGTCCGGCATCTTGCGGTGGTCGTCGTAGTCGAGCAGCCGTTCCACCGTGGTCCCGAGCACCGTCGCCAGTACCGTCAGCACGTACGGCGAGGGCCGCCGCCCGCCGTGCGGCCACCGTTCGTATTCGCCGATCCGGGTCCCGATCATCGGTGCCTGCGCCGGCAACGGCCGCCCGTCAGATCCCAGGTTCCGGTCCCCGCCGGTCCGGTCGGCCACCTCGGTGAAGCGCGCGGCCACCTCGTCCTGGCTCCAGCCGTGCGCGTGCCGGTACGCCTCCCGCGGGCGGATTCCCCAGCGCCGTTCCATCTCGGTGGCGATGAGTTCCAGTGAGCAGCCGCTGACCAGCATCTCCTGGCGGAGTGCGTCGCGCTCCGCCTTGGAACTGCCCTTGCCGGCTCGAGCCACCGTGCTCTCCAGAGGTCGTTGCTGCTGCTGTGCTGGATTCTCGTTCGTCTTTCTCGCGAACCTGCGTTATGGCGGGGGAGGCGATGGTGGATTCCGTCCGTCCTGCGACCAAACCCGCAGGTCGCAGGCCTGTGCAGAGCGTGGAGAAGGCAACCTCCTCGGAGCGTGCGTGGTTGTGGGCGCTCTGACACGGTGAGTCACCACAGGCGGGGGGAAGAAACCCGCTCGGGTCGAGGAGGCGCAGCTGTGGCACAGCCGCGGTATGCGGATGGGGCCGCTGGAGATCCATCAGGTGGCGGGAGGTACAGGCAAGATCAGCAGTACCGGCAGGACGCAGCCGCGGGGGGACCGCGGCCCTGGGAGACGACACGACGGAGTGCCTTCACCGGTGCACCGGGATCGGGGGCTCGGGGACGCGGAAGGCTGCCGGCCAGTCCGGTACGGGTGGCGCGCACGCTGCGCCTGCTCGTCGACGAGTGGGGCTGGCCGGTCGTGCCGGGCTCGTTCGCCGAGGGCGGCATGTGCTCGTGCGGCGACCCGAACTGCGCTGAGCCGGGGCGACATGCCCTTCCCGACGCCTCCTGGTTGGCCGCGACCAGCGATGCGGAGCGAGTCCGTGATCGCTGGCGGGCACACCCGGAGGCGGCGATCGTGCTTCCGGTGGGCTGGTGCTTCGACCTCCTGGAGGTGCCCGAGCGCGGCGGCCGGGAGGCCATCGGCCGGCTCGAGGCCCACGGCTCCGCGCTGCCGCCGGTGATAGCCACCGCGACGGGTCGGCTGATGTTCCTCGTCGCCGCTCTCGACCGGAACGCCGGCGAAGCGTCCGAGACCGGCCCTTCCGGCACGTCCTCGCCGGCGTCGCGAGCTGCCGTGGCCCCGCGGCTCGCGGGGTCGGGGGGCCGGGCGCACGACGACGACGCCGCCCGGGATGCCGCCGCCGCGCGGGACGCGGCCGCGGCACGAGCCGCGGTGACCGAGCTCGAGCCGTGGCCGGCGTCCTCGACCTGGCTCGCCTCGGCGGCGGGTTGCCGGCCCGAGACCTCGATCTGGGTCGGCGGCGGCGCGCTGGACGCCCCCGATGTGGTCGTACGGCGAAGTGGCCTGCTGGTCGCGCCGCTGCTCGGCCCGGAGCCGCCCGGCGTCACCCGCTGGCTGGTGCCGCCGTCGGCGACCCGGCGTCCGCTGCCGCGGATGGAGGACGTGCTCGGACCGATCGTCCAGGCCTGCCGGGAGATGGCCGCCCGGCCCTCGTTCGGCTCCGGCCCGGTCCGTCGGCACGAGGAGGCGTCGCGCCGCCCGGAGGGCGGGATGCGGCGCACCGAGACGGTTTCGCACCGGGGGGTCGAGACCGTCCCGGCCCGCGGGCCGGAGAGTCCGCCGCGACGGCCTGCGGGCGCGACGCGGCCGGACGGGGTGATCTCGGGCCGGGAAGCCGAGATCCCGCCGGTCCGCGGGCCGGGATCCCGGCCGGGTACGCCCGGTCCGGAGGTCGGCTCCGCGGATCTGGACACGTCGCCGGCCGGCGGCGCGATCGGGTCCGACGCGGTGGTCCGGCCGGCCCGGCCGCATCCGATGGAACGGTTTACCAAGCCGATCGCGGGCCTGCTGCCGGTCGGGACGGCGGAGACCCAGATCCGTGCGGTCAGGTCCGGGCACACCGGGACCGGTGAGGCGTCTCCGAGGCCCATAGGGCCGGGACGGGATCCGTCCGCGGGCCAGTGAGCCTGGGTTCCGGCCGCGTGAATCTCCGTCCCACGGCCACCTGAGCCGGTCGGACCGTCGTACTGCCGCACGCCCACGAGAGACCTACCCCTTTCCTCGGGCGTGCGGTGGTGGCGGCGGTCCGGCCCCAGAGCGCAGGATCGGCGTCGACGTTCGCGTGCACTGCGGGGTGCGCATGCGGGGAGAGACGTCGGCGTCGATCCTGCTTCCAATTCCGTCGCGGGCCGGGGCATCGTCCCCGGCCCGCGGCGTGCCCGGACCAGGCCGCCCGCCGCGAGCCGGCCACCCGCCGACGGCTCGCTCCACCGGCCGGCCGTCGCGCCGGCGGCCACGGTCGCGACCTGCGATGTCCCGGCTAGCCTGGCCGAGTGCCCCCACCACCGACGCGCGTACCAGCTCCGGGCACCGCGGACCCGCTCGCCCCGCTGCTCGACCTGCCCGGGGTGTCCGACGCGCTCGGGCGGTCCCGGGAGGCCGTGGACCGGCTGCTGAATCACCGGGTCCTGCGCCGGCAGAGCGCCGCCGTCAGCACCGAGTCGGCGTTGCGGGGCGCACGCGCCTCCGCCGCGCTGGAGGGCGCCGACGTCCCGCTGGCCGACCTGCGCGCGGGTGAACTGCCGGACGACCCGGTCGTGCAGGGCGCCCTGCGGGTCAGCGTCGGTCTCGGCGCCCTGGTCGGCGTCTGGGAGCAGGCGCCGCTGCAGGCGATCGCCCGCCTGCACGTCCTGGCGGCCGCGGGCACGGTGCCCGCCGACGAGCTGGGCCGCCCTCGCGGCGGCCCGGCGGTCGCCGCCCGGCTGAGCGGTCTGGCCGGTCTCGTGGCCGGCCGCGGCACCGCGCCGGGCACGCTGGTCGCCGCCGTCGTGCACGGCGAGTTGGCCACGCTGGCGCCGTTCGGCGGCTTCGGCGGCTTCGACGGCTTGGTCGCCCGCGCGGCGGCCCGGCTCACCCTGGTCACCCGGGGCGTCGACCCCAAGTCGGTGAGCGTTCCCGAGGTCGGGCACCTGGAGCGCGCCGGTGACTACCGAGCCGCCCTGGACGCCTATCGCACCGGCGAGCCCGACGGTCTCGCGCGCTGGCTGACCCACTGCGCCACCGCGGTCGAACTCGGCGCGCAGGAGGGTCTGGCAATCTGTGAGGCCGTGTTGCGGGGCTGATCGCTGCACGTTCGGCCGGAACCGGTGCTGGGCACGCGAACGGCGCCCCGTTTCCGGGACGCCGTCGCGCACGGACAGGCCCGAGTTACCAGGCGTGCACACCTTCTCGACGGCCACCGACCAAGGTCGGACCCGTCGTGCCTCCCGCGGCTGGTCGCACGTGGGTGCCCGGCGTCCGTGCACAGAATCCCAGCTCACCAGGGGTGTCCCCGCCGATGAACGGGCTTCCGTGCAGTCCTTTGTACGCCGGTTCAGCGGGCGGCGGAAGACCGACGCACCAGTAACGTGTCGGTCGCGCGACGCCGCGTGCCTCTCTGGACCGTCGTGGGTACGGATCGCCTGCGCACCGCGTACCAGGTGATGCCGGCGACCGCTGCTCCCACGCCGACCGCCGTGCCGACAAGAGGTCGGCGCGGTGCTCGCAGGCCGGTGAGCCGGGATCGCAGCGACACCTTGCGGCTGAACTCCAGCACCGGCCACTCCCGCTCCCGCGCGGCTCGGCGCAGTCCGCGGTCGGGGTTCACCGCGGTCGGATGGCCGACGGCCTCCAGCATCGGCAGGTCGGTGACGGAGTCGCTGTAGGCGTAGCAGTCCGCCAGGTCGTAGCCGGCCGCCGCCGCCAGCTCCCGCATCGCCTCGGCCTTCGCCGGGCCGTAGGCGTAGTAGTCCACCTCGCCGGTGTAGCGGCCGTCCTCGACCACCATCCGGGTCGCGATCACCCGGTCCGCGCCGACGAGCCCACCGATCGGGCCCACGACCTCCTCGCCACTGCTGGAGACGATGACGACTTCCCGACCGGCCGCCTTGTGTTCCTCGATCAGGTCCGCCGCCTCCGCGTAGATCAGCGGGTCCACGATGTCGAACAGGGTCTCGGCGACGATCTCCTTCACCTGCTGGACGTCCCAGCCCGTGCACATCTCGGTGATGTAGTCCCGCATCCGGCTCATCTGGTCCTCGTCGGCACCCGCGACGAGGTAGACCAGCTGGGCGTAGGCGGCCTTCAGCGCGGCCCGTCGGTTGATCAGGCCGCCGGCCCGGAACGGCCGGCCGAACGCGAGCGCGCTGGACCTTGCGATGATCGTCTTGTCCAGGTCGAAGAAGACCGCGGAGCGGTGCACAAGCCAGAGCATAGGAGCTGCCGCGCCTAACGATCTGGAGAAAATGCAGCATGCGGGTCTGTGTGCCGTACGGCCCAAGAGGGTAGACATGAAGTACGCGGAGTGCGCATCGCGCGCCTCCGTACGAATCGTCCGGCTCAACCCCCCGGAGCCGGGCCTCGACGGCCCCCGCTATCCCCCCAGGCGGGGGCCGTCTCATGTCCGCACCCGGACGGCGTTCCTTGCTCATGGCAGCACCTCCGTGGCCAGCGAGAGCACGATCGGCACGATGCCGAGACAGACGAACGCGGGCAGGAAGCAGAGGCCGAGCGGCGCCATCGCGACCACGCCGGCGGTTCGGGCCCGGGCCAGTCCGCTCGATGCCAGCGCGGACCGTCGTTCCGCCGCCAGCCGGTCGAAGGCGGCCGCCAGCCTGCTCCCGCTCTCCGCGGACCGGCCGACCGCCCGGGCCACGGGCGCCAGGTCCTGGTCGGTGGTCAGGTCCGCCCAGGCCGCTGCTGGGGCGGCACCGAGACGTTGCAGACCGGCCGTGACCCGCAGGTCGTCGCTGAACGGTCCCGGCAGCGCGTCCGCCACCGTCTCCAATGCCGCGACCAGCGGCATGCCCGCTCGCAGGCAGACGCTGAGCAGATCCAGCGTGAGCGGCAGCTCGGACTCTCGACTCTCCCGGCGCCGCCGGGCGTGGGCCGGCTCGAGCCTCCGCAGCAGCCGATCGACCACGACGAACGCCGCGACGCCGAGCGCGACGCCGGTGACGCCACCGAGCACGAGCGCCACCGCCGCTCCCAGAGCCGTCGCGGCCGCCCGGGTGCGGCCCGTCCGCGCGACCCGGCTCCCTGCCGTCGCACCGGCGGCGACGAGCTGAGGCTCACCCGGCCTGTTGCGGTGCCTACGGAGCAGCGCGACCGCGAGGGCCAGCAGGACGGGCGTCGCCGGGCTCATCGGGGTCCCTGCGCGCCGGTGACGATCCGAGCCGTCCAGAGCACGCCCAGCGCCTCCAGGACCACACCCACGACGAGCGCCAGCTGGCCCCGGACCTCTCCGAGCAACACCGCCAGCGGCCGGGCGCCCATCGCCGCTCCCAGGCCGATCCCGAGCACCGGGAGGATCGCCAGCATGCCGGCGGTCGACCGGGCCCCGGCCAGCTGCGCGGCGATCTCCCGGTGCTGCTCCTCCCGTGCCTGGAGGTCCTGCTCGACCCGGTCGAGCACGGCGGCCGCCGGCGCCCCACTGCGTTCGGACACCGCCCAGACCGCACGGACGGCGTGATGCCGGGTGACCGCGTCGCCGTCGAGCGCCGCCAGCGCCTCCGCGGGCTGCTGACCCGCTCTCAGATCGGCGGCCAGCGTGCCGACCGACTCGACCAGCCGGGCCGCCGACCGGCGGCGACCGCGCTCCGCCGCCGCCCGGGACAGCACCACGGCCGCGGTGCCCGCGGTGACCGCCCCGGCCGCAGCCGGCAGCACCGGCACCGCACTGCCGAAGCCGAACCGGGACCAGCACCCGAGCGCGGCCGCGCCGCAGACCGCCGGGAGGACGACCCCGACCCGGGCGGTAGGCAGGGATGGGCGAGGGAGGCCGATCCGCCCGCGCAGCCCCCGCAGTCGCGCGGTCGCGGGCGACGGCGGCCGGACCAGCGCGACGGCGAGCGCGAGCAGGGCGGTCCCGATCACAGCCCACTCCGGTCCAGATGCCGGCCGAGCAGCGCGGCGAGCTCGCGCCAGCCGTCGACCGGACCGGCGTCGTACCGCCAGGCCGGGACGACCCGGATTTCCTCACGGTCCTGCCGGAAGACGCCGATCTCGGTCAGCACCCGGCCGCCGTCCGGCTGCCGGTCCAGATGGACGGCGACCTGCAGGGCGGCGGCGACCTGACTGCGTACGGCGTGCCGGTCGAGCCGGCCCAGCGCGCCCAGAGCCTCCAGCCGGGCCGGCACCTGCGCGACGCTGTTCGCGTGCAGCGTGCCCCCGCTGCCGGCATGGCCCGTGTTCAGCGCGGTCAGCAGCTCCACCACCTCGGCGCCGCGAACCTCCCCGACGACAAGCCGGTCCGGTCGCATCCGCAGCGCCTGCCGAACAAGGTCGCGCAACGAGACCTCGCCGGCGCCCTCGACGTTCGGTGGCCGGGCGGTGAGCCGGACGACGTGCGGATGGGCCGGACGCAGCTCGGCGGCGTCCTCGACCAGGATCAGCCGCTCCTGTGGGTCGATGAGCCCCAGCATCGTCGCCAGCAACGTGGTCTTGCCGCTGCCGGTGCCGCCACTGACCAGGAACGCCGCCCGCGCCCTGATGATCGCCCGGAGCAATCCGGCCCCACCGGCCCGGAGCGTGCCCGCGGCCTCGAGGTCGGCGATCGTGAACGCTCGCGCCGTGAACGTCCGCAGCGACAGGCAGGTACCGCCCGAGGCGACCGGTGGCAGCACGGCGTGCAGCCTGGTGCCGTCCGGCAGCGCGGCATCCACGTACGGGCTGCTGTCGTCCAGCCGCCGGCCCGCCAGCGCGGCCAGCCGCTGGGCCAGCCCGCGCACCGCGGCCTCGTCCGGAAACCGCACCGCCGACCGCTGCAGGCCCGAACCGCGGTCGACCCAGACGCTGTCCGGGGCGTTGACGAGCACGTCGGTCACCCCGGGCTGTTGCAGCAGTGGCTGCAACGGGCCCGCGCCGGCGAGCTCGGACTCGGCCTCGCGCACCAGGCCGAGCACCTGTCCGTGCCCGGCCAGTCCGCCGGAGTCCTGCCGCACCAGCGCCGCGATCGTGGCTCGTCCCGGCGGCGCACCGGTGTCCACCAGCCGGCGCCGTACCCGCTCCAGCGCCTCGGCGTTCATGCCGCCACCGCCCGGGCGAGCGAGCGGTCGAGCACGGTGGAGCAGAGATCGGCCAGCTTCGTGCCGCGCAGGAGGCCTGGAGCATCTCCGAGCTGCGCCGCCTCCCGGACGCGCGGCTCGTCCGGCAGCTCACCGGCGAACGGCAGTCCGACTCCCCGCACCACTTCTCGGGTGGGAAGCACGTCGGCCGCACTGCGGACGACAGCCCGGGGCACGGCGGGCGTGGGTCCGAGCCTGCCGAGGACCCGCCTGGCCGCCAGCACCGCCCGGAGCTCCGCGGGAACGACCACGAGCAGGTCGTCCACGGTGGCGACGGCAGCGTCCCGACCCGCCGTCGGATACCTGGCCAGGTCGAGAACGACCACCCCCAGGCCCCGGCCGGCCGCCGAGATGACGGCGCGCACCGCGTCGGGACGGAGTTCTTCGAGGGGGTCGGTGGTGGCGACCACCGCGACACCGTGCACCTGCGGAACCGCGCCGCGCAGCGCCGCCGGGGACAGCCTGCCCGTGAGCACGCCTAGGTCGCTCCAGCGCGCCCCGGTCCGGAGCTCGGCGCCCAGGCCGGCGTCGGACCCGCCGCCGAGTGGGTCCAGGTCGATCAGCCAGGCCGGTCCGCGCGTGGCCGCGGTCAGGGCGAGGCCGGCGGCCAGGATGCTCGTCCCGGCCCCGCCCCGGCCACCGACGACGCCGATGACCCGGGCCTGCGCCGCCGGCTCGGTGACATCGGCCAACCGCTCCAGGATCGTCGACTCACCGTCCGGCAGGCCGATCACCTCGTCGGCATGCACGATCGTCGCGATCTCGCGCAGGTCGTCGGGTGGTGAGCCGCGCGCGACCAGCAGCACGCCGAACCGGGGCTCGAATCGTGCCGATGGCAGACCCGGCGCCACGTCGGCCCCGACGAGAACGAGCGGCGAATCAGTCCACTGTGGACGACAAGCGGTCGGCTCGGCGGCAACGTCGACCGCCACGCCGGCGGCGGCAGCGAGACCGAGCAGCTCGTCGAGCAGTTCGGTGTCGGCCGTCAGCAGCAATGGCCTGTTCTGTCGTGTCATCTGACTCTCCTCCGGTCGGTGCGAAGAACAGCCAAGCCCGGTGCTACCAGCATCGGTAGCCCGAGTTCCGGACCTGTGGACGACGGCACGGCCTGTGGAAAATTGCGCCGGCGCTTACCACAGGACTACGACAGAACAGGGGCTTCGTCCACAGTGGAGAGATCTGTCCACAGTTGGCGACCCGGCTCTGGCCGGCTTCCCCGGCGCCGCGAATGCTCGATCCCGCACGCCGCACCGGGCGGCGTCGACGAAAGGAGCGAGCACATGCTGAAGAAGCTGCGGGCCACGTACCGGCGGGACGACGGGATGACCACCGCGGAGTACGCGGTCGGCATCATCACCGCCGTCGCCTTCGCGGGGATCATGTACAAGGTGGTCACCAGTGGTGCGGTGCAGACCGCACTGGCGGCGATCGTCAAGCGCGCCCTCTCCCAGGGATGACCGGTCGGCGCGACGGCGGGATGGCCACCGCGGAGCTCGCCGTCGTGCTCCCCGCGCTGGTCCTCGTCGTCGCGGCCGCGTTGACCGCCGTCTCCGTGCTCCTGGCGCAGTTGCGGTGCGTCGACGCGGCCCGCGAAGGGGCGAGGGCGGCGGCGCGCGGCGAGCCGGCGGAGGTGGCGCGCTCGGCCGCGGCCCGGGCGGCACCGACGGCCGCCGCGGTCCAGATCGGGACCGAGGGGGACAGCGTCCGGGTGACAGTGTCGGCGACGGCCGGCCGGGGCGGCGGGTTGCTCCCGGCGTTCCGGGTGAGCGGCACGGCGGTCGCACTCCGCGAACCGGAGTCGGCCGGTGTGCCGTGACCGCGGCAGCGTGACGATCTGGACGGTGGCCTTCGCCGGGCTGATCTGGCTCAGCTGCTCCGCCGTCCTGCTCTACGGCGGCGCGGTGACGGGCCGGCACCGCGCGGAGACCGCGGCCGACCTCGCCGCCCTGGCCGCGGCCGTGCACGTGCCGGACGGGCAGGCGGCCGCGTGTGCACATGCCTTCGCCGTGGCGGCGGTCAACGGCGGGTCATTAAGGGAGTGCAGGGTCGTCGGTGACGAGGTCGAGGTCGAGGTGGCGCGGACGGTCAGGCTGGGTGGCCTCGGCGTCCGGACCGCGCTCGCCCGCGCGCGTGCCGGGCCGGTGGACGCACTGCCCTGACGGACGACGAAGGGTGGGTGGCGCTGCTCGCGCCACCCACCCCTCGGAGATCGATCAGACGTCCCGGGAGACCGTCTCGGTCGTCGTGTGCTCCTCGCGGCGGGGAAGGAGACCCCGGCGGCGCGGCGCGGTCGAGTCGTCCACCGGCGGCGCCGAGTCGTATCCCGAGCCGGCCGGCGCGGTCGGCTGCACGCGGGTCTGGTCGTCAGAGACCGAGTGGGTGTCCTCGACCCGGCGCTCCTCGTAGCGGGCGGCCGTCCCGGTGTTGTCCGGGGTGGAGTCCACCCGCTGGGCCAGCTGCTCGTTCTCGCGCCGCAGCGTGCGCCGCTCCTTGCGCAGCCGCCGGTTGCGCCGCATGCCCCCCATCAGCAGACCGAGACCGATGACAGCGAGGACGGTGGTGATCATGCCGGCGACGAAGACCACACCGAGCGTGACGTTCGAGACGGAGACACCCCAGAGGGAGACCGCCAGTGAGTCGGTGTTGCTGGTGACGACAGCGGCGGTGAGCACGCCGGCTGCGGCGAGCAGGATGAGACCCAGGACCGCCACGGTGATCAGCTCCTTTGCGCGAGTGGACGGGTTCGTCCCTCGTCCGTGTTGCAACGGGCATACCCGAAGCGGCCGTTCGGCAAGCGTCGGGAGTGCCGGGCCCGGGCGACCCCGGTCCGGATGGGACGTCTCAGGCCCGCAGGCCGGCCAGCACGGCGTCCAGCAGCCGCACCGCGCCGGCCTTGTCCAGAGGCTCGTTGCCGTTGCCGCACTTGGGCGACTGCACGCACGACGGGCAGCCGGCGTCGCACTCGCAGGCCGCCACCGCCTCCCGGGTCGCTCGCAGCCACTGCTCGGCCGTGTCGTAGCCCCGGGCCGCGAACCCGGCGCCGCCGGGCTGGCCGTCGTAGACGAACACCGTCATCCGACCGGTGTCCTGGTGCAGCGCGGTGGAGACCCCGCCGATGTCCCAGCGGTCGCAGGTGGCGAACAGCGGCAACAGGCCGATGGCGGCGTGCTCGGCGGCATGCGCGGCGCCCGGCACGTCCGCCGGCGCCAGCCCGGCCCGGGCGATCGCCGCGTCGGAGAGCGTGTACCAGACCGCACGGGTCCGCAGCTGCCTGGCCGGCAGGTCCAGCGGAGTCTCGTCCAGCACCTGACCGGTCAGGTGGCGCCGCCGCAGGTACGACACGACCTGGTTGGTCACGTCCACGGTGCCGTGGTGCAGGGTCAGGTCGCCGAGGTCGCGCTCCCGCAGCGTGGACACCACCCGGATGTCGGTGGTGTCCCGGGCCGAGGTCGACCAGTCCGGCTCGTCCCGGTGCACCAGCGCCACCGCGTCGGCGAGGTCCAGCTCGTCCACGACGTACGACACGCCCTGGTGCAGGTAGACCGCCCCGGAGTGGACGGTCGAGTGCGACGCCCACGGATCCACCGTGCCCAGCACCCGGCCGGTCCCACCCTCCACCACTCGGACCGGCTCGCCGCCGGTGCCGCGGATGTCGAGGTCGGGCCGCTCCCGCGCGGTCCAGTACCAGCCGGTGGCCCGGTGCCGCAGCAGTCCCCGGCGGACCAGGTCCGGCAGCACCGCCTCGGCCGCGGGACCGCCGAACATCGGCAGGTCGGCGTCGGTCAGCGCCAGCTCGGCGGCGGCGCAGCACAGCTGCGGAGCCAGCACGTACGGGTTCTCCGGGTCGAGGACGGTTGCCTCCACCGGACGGCCGAAGACCGCCTCCGGGTGGTGGACTAGGTAGGTGTCCAGCGGGTCGTCCCGGGCGACGAAGACGACGAGCGCACCCAGACCCTCCCGTCCGGCGCGCCCCGCCTGTTGCCACAGCGACGCCAGCGTGCCCGGGAAGCCGGCCAGCACGACCGCGTCGAGCCCAGCGATGTCGATGCCGAGCTCCAGCGCGTTCGTCGCCGCGACGCCCAGCAGGGTGCCGTCGGCCAGGGCCGTCTCCAGGGCCCGGCGCTCCTCCGGCAGGTAGCCGGCGCGGTACGCGGCGATCCGGTCGACCAGCTCCGGCGCGCTGTCGGCGAGGTGCCGCCGGGTGGACAGCGCCACGGTCTCCGCGCTCCGCCGCGACCGGACGAAGGCGAGCGCCCGGGCGTCCTCGACGACCAGGTCGGCGA
>DATINN010000438.1:0-5152 GCA_035474175.1 Mycobacteriales bacterium
TGGCGCCCACCCGCCGGACCCACTTCCTGACCAGGCCCTACTACTCAGGCGGGTAGTCACGCCAAGGAGTGGTACGCGCCCCGCAGGCGACCACCGCGGCGGCGGCGACAGTCACCACCGCCAGAGCCACGACGCACGCTCAGCCAACGCAACCCCCGCTTGGCTAACGCCGCGCACGCACAGCCGACGCAACGCACGCTCAGCGGCATTGCACGGTCAACGGCGGCGCACGCTCAGCGGCATTGCACGCTCAGCGGCATGCACGGTCAGCGGCGGCGCAGGATTCGCGGCGCGGCGCAGGATCAACCGACGCGGCGCACGGTCAGTGGGACCGGCGGGCGACCGCCAGGATGTCCTCCGGGCGGATCACGTCCTCCGGATCGTCCGCCCGCAGCCCCAGCACGAACTGCACCGCGTCCAGGTGCGCGCTGCGCCCGGGCTCCTCGTCGTCCTCGGCCGGCCGGGCCGCGTCCAGCACCATGCCCAGCCCGGCCAGCCGCAGCATCTCCGCCGCCTCCGGACCGCAGCCGACGGCCACGCTCTGCGCCAGCGGCACCCCGTACGACTCGGCGAACCGGACCAGCGCCCGGCCCCGCCCGCCCCCGCCGACGACCTCGCCGACGATCCGCCCGGTCAGCCGGCCGTCCGCGGTCTCCAGCCGGTTGGCGGCCAGGAAGTCCAGCTGCAGCCCGTCGACCAGCAGCTCCGCGACCTGGGCGACACCACCGGTGACGACCCCGGCCCGGTGGCCGGCCCGGCGGACCGCGCCGATCAGCGCCCGCGACCCGTGCGTCCACTGCATCTGGCCGCGCAGCACCTCCAGGCAGCTCACCGGCGCCCCGGCCAGCAGCGCGGCCCGGGCCCGGACCACCTCCGCGGCCGAGCTGCCGTCGGCGGTCCCCTCGGCCAGCAGCCGCCGGGACTCGGCCCCGCGCCCGATCTGGTCGGCCAGCGCCGCGAACGGCTCCGGCCCGGTCAGCACGGTGTCCAGGTCCAGCAGCAGCAGCCGCTTGGCCCGGCGCTGCAGGCCGGCCCGCTCGACCGCGACGTCGACCCCGGCCGCGGCGGCGCCCTGCACCAGCCCCAGCCCCAGCTTCGTCGCCTCCACCCCGGACACCACCAGCTCCAGCGCGGTGACCGGCTCGTGGGTCAGCCGGACGATCGAGTGGATGTTGCCGCCGAGGTCGGCGATCCGGCGGGCCATCTCGCCGACCGCGCCGGCCCGCAGTGGCCGGCCGAGCACGATCACGTGGTGCCGCACCGGCACCCGGTCGTCGATCTCGCCCGGGTCCTCGGTGATCGACACCTCGACCTCGGTCCCGAGCGCCTCGGCGGCGTGGGTGACCGCCCGCCGCAGCGGGGCCGGGTCGCCGTGCAGCGCCAGCACCACCCCGAGCACGAGGCGGTCGGAGATCACCACCTGCTCGACGTCGAGCACCTCCACGTCGTGCGCGGCCAGGGCCGCGAAGAGGGCGGAGGTGACGCCGGGTCGGTCGTGTCCGGTGACGGTGACAAGGACGGAGTGTGGGTGCATGAGAAAGGGGTCGTGCAGCAGAGGCAGCGGCCCCGGGAAGGCCCGCTCGTTCATACCGGGAAGGTGTCACGCAACGGTATCAGTCCTGCACGACACGTCACACAGGGCCACTCGTGTGACATCCGATCAGGTCGGGTCGGTGTCCTTCGCGCCCTGCCGGGCCCCGGTCTCGGCGCCGGCCAGGTTGTTGGGCCCGACCGGTCCGCTGCCGGAGTGGGCCTCCAGCTCCAGCCGCTCGGCCAGCTCCGGGTAGTGCGCCTCGAACGCCGGCCGCTCCGACCGGATCCGCGGCATGACCGTGAAGTTGTGCCGCGGCGGCGGGCAGGACGTCGCCCACTCCAGCGAGTTGCCGTGGCCCCAGGGATCGTCGGCCGTGACCACCTCGCCGTACTTGTAGGAGCGGTAGACGTTCCACAGGAACGGCACCGTGGCGATGCCGAGCAGGAACGAGCCGACCGTGGAGATCGTGTTGAGCGTGGTGAAGCCGTCGGTCGGCAGGTAGTCGCCGTAGCGCCGGGGCATGCCCTCGGCCCCGAGCCAGTGCTGCACCAGGAAGGTGGCGTGGAAGCCGATGAACGTGGCCCAGAAGTGCACCTTGCCCAGCCGCTCGTCCAGGTAGCGCCCGGTGAACTTCGGGAACCAGAAGTAGATCCCACCGAACACCGCGAACACGATCGTGCCGAAGAGCACGTAGTGGAAGTGGGCAACCACGAAGTACGAGTCGGTGAGGTGGAAGTCCAGCGGCGGCGAGCCCAGGATGACGCCGGTCAGCCCGCCGAGCAGGAACGTCACCAGGAACCCGATCGACCACAGCATCGGCGTCTCGAAGCTGATCGAGCCCCGCCACATCGTGCCGATCCAGTTGAAGAACTTGATCCCGGTCGGCACCGCGATGAGGTAGGTCAGGAAGGAGAAGAACGGCAGCAGCACGGCGCCGGTGGCGAACATGTGGTGCGCCCACACCGTCGCCGACAGCGCCCCGATCGCGATCGTCGCGCCGACCAGGCCCTTGTAGCCGAAGATCGGCTTGCGGCTGAAGACCGGGATGATCTCGGTGACGATGCCGAAGAACGGCAGCGCCACGATGTAGACCTCGGGGTGGCCGAAGAACCAGAACAGGTGCTGCCAGAGGATCGCGCCGCCGTTCTGCGGCTCGAAGATCTGGGCGCCGAGCTTGCGGTCGGCCAGGACGCCGAAGATGGCGGCGGTCAGGATCGGGAACGCCAGCAGCACCAGCACGCTGGTGACCAGGATGTTCCAGGTGAAGATCGGCATCCGGAACAGCGTCATGCCGGGCGCACGCAGCGTGACCACCGTGGTGATCATGTTGACGCCGCCGAGGATGGTGCCGAGCCCGGACAGCGCCAGGCCGATGAACCACAGGTCGGCGCCGACGCCGGGCGAGTTGATCGAGTCGGTCAGCGGCGAGTACGCATACCAGCCGAAGTCGGCCGCACCGCCCGGCGTCGCGAACCCGGCCACGGCGGTGAGGCCACCGAAGAGGAACAGCCAGTAGGAGAACGCGTTGAGCCGCGGGAAGCTCACGTCCGGGGCGCCGATCTGCAGCGGCAGCACCAGGTTGGCGAACGCGAAGACCATCGGCGTCGCGAAGAACAGCAACATGATCGTGCCGTGCATGGTGAAGAGCTGGTTGTACTGCTCCAGGCTCAGGAACTGCAGCCCCGGGCGGGCCAGCTCACCGCGCATCAGCAGCGCCATCAGGCCGCCGACGAGGAAGAACACGAACGCCGTGACCAGGTACATCTTCCCGATCAGCTTGTGGTCCGTGGTCTTCAGCAAGTCGAGCAGCATCGACCCACGCGACGTCGTCCGCACCGGAGCGGGGCGGCTGACGATCGGCGAGGGGGCGGTGACGGTCACTCATGGCCTCCGGGCTGGTCGACAACACCACCGGACCAGGTGGTCGCGGCAGCGAGCATCCGCAGAATAAACCCCGGCCCCGGGGGCCGCGCCCCGGGAGGTCGGCCGGTGGATCGCCGGTCGATCGGGAGTGTGATCCAGACGGCGGGATTGGTTGCGGTGAGCCGTGGGTAATCCCCCTCCTGACTGGATGTGACGGTGTGGGGCCGTCACGACACTCTGGAGGAACCCGTGATCGGCTTCATTCTCTACCTGCTCGTCATCGGCGCCATCGCCGGCTTCATCGCCCGCGCCGTGGTGCCGGGCAAGGACCCGATGGGCATCGGCGCGACCATCGTGCTGGGCATCATCGGCTCGTTCATCGGCGGCTTCATCGGCTACCTGATCGGCCACGACTCCGGCGACGGCGCCTTCCAGGCGTCCGGCATCATCGGTTCGATCGTCGGCGCGATCATCGCGCTGCTGGTCTACCGGGCGGTCACCCGCCGCGGTGCCCGCCTCTGAGGTAACGCACGCTCCACGGGGACTCCCGGAGGGCCCGGCCGTTCGCGGCCGGGCCCTCCGGCGTCCCTACGCCCGGGAGCCGGCGTGGATGGCCCGGACGGCGTCGATCGTGTCGGCCTCGGCCGCGGTCTTGTCCTCCCGGTAGCGCAGCACCCGGGCGAACCGCAGCGCCACCCCGCCCGGGTAACGCGGGCTCGTCTGCACCCCGTCGAACGCGACCTCGACCACCAGCTCCGGCCGGACCCGGACCACCCAGCCGGAGTCGTCGACGGCGAGCGCGCCCAGCCGCTCGGTCTGCCAGCGCAGCATCGCGTCGGTCAGCCCCTTGAACGTCTTGCCCAGCATCACGAACCCGCCGGCCGGGTCGCGGGCGCCCAGGTGCAGGTTGGACAGCCAGCCGGTGCGGCGGCCGTGCCCGCGCTCGACCGCCAGCACGACCAGGTCGAGGGTGTGCCGCGGTTTCACCTTCAGCCAGCCCGCCCCGCGCCGGCCCGCCTCGTACGGCGTGTGCAGCGACTTGACCACCACGCCCTCGTGGCCGTGCGCGATCGCGTCGGCGAAGGCCGCGGCCGCCTCCTCGGCCGTCGCGGCCAGCACCCGCGGCACGCGCAGGTCCGGCGGCACGACCGCGGCCAGCGCGTCCTGGCGGGCCGCGCCGGGCTCCTCCAGCAGGTCGGCCCCGTCCAGGTGCAGCACGTCGAAGAGGACCGCGGTCAGCGGCGTCACCGCCCGCAACCCGGCCGGGTCGCCCCTGCTGCCGATCCGGGACGCGGTGACCTGGAACGGCTGCGGCCGGCCGTCGGGGCGCAGGGCGATCGCCTCGCCGTCGAGCACGGCGGCGGTGAGCGGCAGCGCCAGCGCGGCCTCCACCACCTCCGGCACCCGGGCCGTGATGTCGTCCAGCGAGCGGGTGTAGACGGCGACGTCGGAGCCGTGGCGGTGGACCTGGATGCGGGCGCCGTCCAGCTTCCACTCGACCGCGGCCGGGAGGCCGGTCCTGGTCAGGGCGGCCTCGACGCCGTCGGCGGGCTGGGCCAGCATCGGCAGCACCGGCCGGCCGACCTCCAGCCGGAAGCCGGTCAGCGCGTCCGCACCGCCGGCGAGGGCGGCCGCGGCGACCGCGCCGAGGTCGCCGCGCAGCATCAGCGCCCGGCGGACGTCCTTCAGCGGCACGCCGGCGGCCCGGGCCACGGCGTCGACCATGACGCCCTCCAGCGCGCCCTGGCGCAGCTC
>DATINN010000439.1:0-2655 GCA_035474175.1 Mycobacteriales bacterium
CGCCGGCCGGATCGCCGACCTGGCCCGGTCGAAGGGCCTCGCGGTCCGCGGCGTGATGGGCTACGAGGGCCACCTCATGCTGCTGCCGGACGCGGACCAGCGCCGCTCGATGACCGGGGACAGCATGGCCCTGCTGGCCCGGGCGGCACAGGACGTCGGCGGTGACGTCGTCTCCGCCGGCGGCACCGGGACGTACGCCGACAACACCGTGGCGACCGAGATCCAGGCCGGGTCGTACGCGCTGATGGACACCGCGTACGGCGCGGTCGGGCTGCCGTTCCGGCAGGCCCTCACGATCCTGGCCACCGTGACGAGTGCGGCCCCGCCGAGCAGCGAGATCCAGCCGCCGTGGGTGGTCGCCGACGTCGGCCTGAAGTCGCTGGGCATGGACCACGGCAACCCGTCCGTCCCCGGCGCCACGGTGTGGTTCTGCTCCGACGAGCACACCACGTTCGCGCCGGACGAGCCCCGCTCGGTCCGGGTCGGCGACCGGGTCCGGGTGCTGCCCGCGCACGTCGACCCGACGGTCGCCCTGCACGAGCGGATGCACCTGGTGGCCGGCGACGAGGTGCTGGAGACCTGGCCGGTGGACCTGCGCGGGTGGTGAACCCGGCACCATGACAGCCCGTTGATCGACCGGAACCCGTTTCGAGGAGGACCCCGCATGCCGTCCCTGGACCGACCCACCGCCCCCCTTCCGTACGACCTGCTGCCCGCCGTGCCGTCGTTCACCGTGACCAGCACCGACGTCACCGACGGCAGCCCGATGGACCTGAAGCACGCACACGACTCGGCCGGCGGGCAGAACCTGTCGCCGCAGCTGTCCTGGTCCGGCGCCCCCGAGGGCACCCGCAGCTACGTGGTCAACTGCTTCGACCCGGACGCGCCGACCCCCTCGGGCTTCTGGCACTGGACCGTGGTCGACATCCCGGCCGGCGTGACGTCCCTGGACACCGGGGCCGGCAAGGACGACGACAGCCTGCCCGAGGGCGCCTTCCACGTCCGCGACGACTTCGGCCTGCGGCAGTGGGACGGGGCCGCGCCGCCGGCCGGCGACCGCGTCCACCGCTACGTCTTCGCCGTGCACGCCCTCGACGTCGAGCACCTCGGCGTCGACCCGGACGCGACCCCGACGTTCGTCGCGTTCAACGTGCTGTTCCACACGCTGGCCCGGGCGATTCTCACCCCGACGTACCAGCAGCAGTGAGCACGACCTCGGTGACGACCCGGCGCACGTCCGGGTCCGTCACCGGGGCCCCGTCCGCGCCGACGAGGTAGAACGCGTCGACCACGGCGCCGCCCAGGGTGCTGACCCGGGCCCCGCGCACGTCCAGGCCGGCCCGCTCCAGCGCGGCCGTGACCCGGTGCAGCAGCCCGGCCGAGTCCGCCGCCCGCAGCTCCAGCACGGTCGCGCCGGTGGCGGCGCCGTCGAACCACAGCACCCGGGGCGGCGGCTGGATATCGTCGGAGCCGTACGCGGCCTCCTTGGCCGCCAGCCGGTCGGCCAGCGGCAGCGTGCCGGCCAGCGCCCGGACCAGGTCCGACCGCAGCAGCGCCGGGTCCGGGCCGCGGCCGAAGCGCGGGCTGACCGCGAACACCTCGACCGCCGTGGTGCCGATCGTCAGCCCGCTGGCGGCGCGGACGTCGAGCTGGTGCAGGGCCAGCACCCCGGCCGTCCGGCTGAGCAGCCCGGGCCGGTCCGGCGCGGCCACCGTCACCGAGTCGCCGTCCACCAGGACCGCGACCTCGCCGGTCGCGGCCAGCTCGCGCTGGGCCGGGGTGAGCACCGGCGGCGGTGGCAGCGGCTGCCCGGACATGGCGTCGCCGGCCCGGGCCACCAGCTCGGCCACCAGGTCGGCCTTCCACTCCGACCACGCCGCCGGCCCGGTGGCCAGCCCGTCGGCGACGGCCAGCGCGTGCAGCAGGTCGAGCAGGTCGCGGGAGCCGGCCACGGCCTCGACCACGGTCCGCACGGTCACCGGGTCGGCCAGGTCGCGCCGGGTCGCGGTGTCCGGCAGCAGCAGGTGGTGCCGGATCATCGCCACGATCGTGGCCGCGTCCCCGTACGGGAGGCCGAGGCGGGGGCCGAGCTCGCGCACCACCGCCACCCCGGCGTCGGTGTGGTCGCCCGGGAAGCCCTTGCCGATGTCGTGCAGGAACGCGCCCAGCAGCAGCAGGTCGGGCCGGGCCACCGTCCGGGTCAGCGCGGCCGCCTCGGCCGCGGCCTCGACCAGATGCCGGTCGACGGTGAAGCGGTGCACCGGGTTGCGCTGCGGCTTCGATCGCACCGCCGCCCACTCCGGGATCAGCCGGACCAGCAGCCCGGCCCGGTCCAGCGCCTCCAGCACCGGCACCGCGCGGTGGCCGGTGCCGAGCAGGTCCACGAACGCGTCCCGGGCGTCGGCCGGCCACGGCGACGGGATCGGCGCGGACTCGGTGGCCAGCCGGTCCAGCGCGTGCGGGGCCAGCGGCAGCTCGGCCCGGGCCGCGGCGCCGGCCGCCCGCAGCACCAGCACCGGGTCGGCCCAGGGGTCGGCGTCGCGGGCGAGCACGACCTCGCCGCCCTGCTCGACCACGCCGTCGGCCAGCGGGCGGCGGTCCGGCCCGCGCCGGTCGGACCGGCGGAACAGGCGGGTCCGGCGGCGCGACTCCAGC
>DATINN010000440.1:0-2978 GCA_035474175.1 Mycobacteriales bacterium
GTGATGGCCGGCCAGTTTTTATCCGCCAATCTGCACGCCGCCACGCACATCGGCGCGGAAGCCGCGCTGGTCACTCCGCGACGCGGCACCTTCGGCGACGGCCGTCCCTGCGGCCGCTTCGAGGGCGGTCAGCGCGCGGCGGGCGTCGCCGCCGGCCATCCGCAGCAGGTGCGCGCGGGCGTCCGCGTCGAGCGTGACCGCCCCGCCGAGCCCGCGCTCGGACGTCAGCGCGCGGTCGACGAGCGTCCCGACGTTCTCGTCGGTGAGCGGCTGCAGGGTGAGCAGCAGGCTGCGCGAGAGCAGCGGCGACACGATCGAGAAGAACGGGTTCTCGGTGGTGGCCGCGACCAGCGTGACCAGCCGGTCCTCGACCGCGCCGAGCAGCGAGTCCTGCTGGGTCTTGGAGAAGCGGTGCACCTCGTCGATGAACAGCACGGTCTGGGCGCCGGACATGCCCAGGTCGCGCTTGGCCCCGGCGATGACCTCGCGGACCTCCTTGACCCCGGCGTTCAGGGCGGAGAGCGGGACGAACCGGCGCCGGGTCGCCTGGCTCACCACGTGCGCGATCGTGGTCTTGCCGGTGCCGGGCGGGCCCCAGAGGATCAGCGACATCGGGGCGTCGCCCTCCACCAGCCGGCGCAGCGGGGTGCCCGGACCGAGCAGGTGCCGCTGGCCGACGATCTCGTCCAGGGTGCGCGGCCGCATCCGCACGGCCAGCGGGGCGGTGGCGGCGGTGGCCTCCTCCGCCGCGGCGTCGAACAGCGTCACCGCCCGACCGTACCGCCGGGTCGTCGCGCCCTGGTCAGTCCCGTCCGGGATGCTGTGCAGGTGTTCGGTGCGATCGGCCGGTTCTGCGTACGGCGCCGTTGGCTGGTCCTGCTGGGCTGGGTGCTGCTCGTCGCCGCCGGGGCCGTGGCCAGCGGCCCGGTCTTCGCCGGGCTGGAGTCGGCCCGGGCCAGCGACCGGCTCGAGTCCATCCAGGCGTACGACGTGATCGGCGACAACGCCACGTACGGGGGGCGGGTGCTGGCGCTGGTCGACGACGTGCGGATCGCCGACCCGGCGGTGCAGGCCGAGATCCGGGCCGCGGTCCGGGACGTGGCCAAGGTCCCCGACGTCGCCCGCGTCATCGACCCGTACGCGGGACCGCAGCTGGTCGCCACCGACGGCCGGGCCGGCGTGGTCGTGATCGACCTGCGGCGCGACCTGTCCGGCGCCCGGCGGGACACCGCCATCGACGCGGCCTCGCTGCGGCTGCGCGAGCTGACCCGCACGCTGCCCGGCTCCTCGGTCCGGATGGGCGGCAACCCGCTGCTCAACCGGGAGATCAACCAGCAGGTCCAGGCCGACACCGAGCGGGCCGAGCTGGTGTCGCTGCCGATCACGCTGGTCGTGATGGTGGTCATCTTCGCCGGGCTGCTGGCCGCGCTGCTGCCGCTGCTCGGGGCGCTGGCCGCGGTCGGCGGCGCGTTCCTGTGCCTGCTCGGGTTCTCCGCGTTCCTGACCCTCGACCCCAACACGGTGCCGGTGACCACGCTGCTGGGCCTGGGCATCTCCATCGACTACGCGCTGCTGATGGTGAGCCGGTTCCGGGAGGAGCGGGCCGGCGGTGCGGACGTGCCGGGCGCGGTGGAGCGGACGGTGGCCACCGCCGGCCGGACGATCGCGTTCTCGGCGCTGACCGTGGCCGTGTCGCTGGCGGCGCTGATGATCTTCGACGACCCGACCTTCCGGGCCATCGGCGCGGCCGGGGTGGCGGTGGTCGTGGTCGCGCTGCTGGCCGCGCTGACCCTGGTGCCGGTGCTGCTGGCGCTGGTCGGCGGGCGGATCCGGGTCAGCCGGGGGCTCGCGCCGGCACACGGCTTCTTCTCCCGGCTGGCCGGCTGGGTGCAGAAGCGGGCCTGGCCGGTCGCGATCGGGGTGGCGGTGCTGCTGCTGGCGGCCGGCACGCCGCTGCTGTCGCTGCGGCTGGAGAACGGCGGCACGGCGCTGCTGCCGGCCTCGTTCGAGTCGGTGCAGGTGCAGCAGAACCTGGCCGTGCGGTTCCCCGGGGCCGGGATCGACCCGGTGACGATCCTGGCCCGGTCCTCCCCGGCGCAGCTGGACGCCTACGTCGCCGGGGTCCGGGGCCGGCTCGGGGCCGGGGACGTGGTCGAGGTCGGCAAGGCCGACCGGCTGGGCACCTCGGCGTACTCGTCCGTGGACATCACGCCGGCCGGCAGCTCCCAGGGTGACCAGGCCAAGCGGGTGGTGCGGGCGCTGCGGGCGGACCGGCCGCCGTTCCAGAGCTGGGTGACCGGCGACGCGGCCGTGCTGATCGACTTCTCCCGGTCGCTGGCCGACCGGCTGCCGTGGGCGTTCGCGGTGATCGCGGTCGCGCTGTTCGTGCTGCTGTTCCTCATGACCGGGTCGCTGCTGGTGCCGCTGAAGGCGCTGCTGATGAACACGATCTCACTCGCGGCCTCGTTCGGGGCGCTGGTGTGGGTCTTCCAGGAGGGCCACCTCGAAGGGCTGCTCGGCTTCACCTCGGCCGGGGCGATCGAGACCTGGGTGCCGGTGATCGTGTTCGCCTTCGCCTTCGGCGTCTCGATGGACTACGAGGTCTTCCTGCTGGCCCGGATCAAGGAGCTGTACGACTCCGGCCTGCGCAACGACGACGCCGTCCGGATCGGGCTGCAGCGCAGCGGGCGGATCATCACCTCGGCCGCGCTGCTCATCGTGATCGTGTTCTGCGGGTTCGCGGCCGGGCGGATGCTCGGGATCAAGGAGATGGGCTTCGCGCTGGCGGTCGCGGTGGTGGTGGACGCGACGCTGGTGCGCTGCCTGCTGGTGCCGGCCACGATGACGCTGCTCGGCGACCTGAACTGGTGGGCGCCGGGGCCGCTGCGGCGGCTGCACGCCCGCGTCGGGCTGCGGGAGGCCGGACCGGCGGGTCCGGCCGGTCCGGCCGGTCCGGCGGGTTCGGCCGGTCCGGCGGG
>DATINN010000441.1:0-5497 GCA_035474175.1 Mycobacteriales bacterium
TCGAGCTCATGTGCAGGTCGTCGAAGTCGAGCACGTGCCCGGCGGCGGCCCACCGGCCGCCGTCGCCGAGCGTCAGTGCCGGTCCGTACGGCCGAGCCCGGCGTCGCGGGCCAGCACGATCGCCTGCCCCCGCTCCGCCACCTGCAGCTTGGCCAGGATGGTGGACACGTTGTTGGCGACCGTCTTCGCGGACAGGAACAGCCGCTGCCCGACCTGCGCGTTGGTCAGCCCGGCCGCGACCCCGTCCAGGATCAGCCGCTCCCGCTCGGTGAGCTGCGGGAACGGCTGCTGCGGCACGGCCGGCCCGGCCGTGAGCCAGCGGCTGAGCCGGTGCGCCAGCGCCGCCCCGAAGACCGCCTGCCCGGCCGCCGCGGACCGGATCGCGGTGACGATGTCGGCCCCGTCGGCGCCCTTGAGCAGGTAGCCGCAGGCGCCGGCGGCGACCGCGGCGAACACCGTGTCGTCGTCCTTGAACATCGTCAGCACCAGCACGGCCGTGCCGGGCGCGGCCGCGCGGATGGCCCGGGTCGCCTCGATCCCGTGCAGGCCCGGCATCTGCAGGTCCATGACCACCACGTCCGGGGCCAGCTCGGTCGCGAGCCGGACGACCTCGTCGCCGTCGCTGGCCTCCCCCAGCACCCGCAGGTCGTCCACCCCGCTGAGCACCGCCTGCAGGCCCTGGCGGACCAGCGGGTGGTCGTCGGCGAGAAGCACGGTGGTCACCCGGTGCCGCCCGGCAGCAGGTAGCGGGCCACGACCCGGCCGCCGTCCGGGGTCGGCCCGGCGGCCAGCGACCCGCCGAGCTCGGTCGCCCGTTCCCGCATCGCGGTCAGGCCGACGCCGGGCCGCCAGGTCCCGGCCGACCGGCCGTCGTCGGTCACGGTCAGCACCAGCTCCCGGCCGCTGCTGAGCCGGACCGTGCAGTGCCGGGCGCCGCCGTGCCGGACGGCGTTGTTGATCGCCTCGACCGCGGTCCGCAGCACCGCCACCTCGGCCGCCGCGGACAGGGCCGGCAGGTCGGCCTCGATCCGGGCCTCGACCCCGAGCCGCTGGGCGTGCATCGCGATCGCCCCGGCCAGGCCGAGGTCGTCCAGCGCCGGCGGGCGCAGGTCGTACACGAGCTCCCGGAGGTCGGAGATGACCTGCGAGGACGCGTCCTTGGCGGCGGCCAGGAAGGCGTCCGGGTCGGCGCCCCGGGCCACCGCGGCGCGGGCGGCGTCGAGGTTGAGACCGAGCCCGGTGAGCATCGGGCCGAGCCCGTCGTGCAGGTCCCGGCGCAGCCGGCGCCGCTCCTCCTCCCGGGCCGTGACCAGCCGCTGCCGGGACTCCAGCAGGTCCGCGGTCAGCGCCTCGGCCCGCACGGCCGGCCCGGCCTGCCGGGCCAGGTCACCGAGCACCGTCCGGTCCCGCGCGTCGAACGCGGCCTCGCCCCGCCGCGGCGACGCGACCAGCGCCCCGGTCGGCTTCCCCTCGTAGGTCAGCGGCCACCGCTCGACCCCGCCGCCCGCCGTCCCGTACGCGGCCAGCACGGCACCGTCCGGCCCCTCGACGGCCGCGTACGGCAGCCGGAGCGTCCCGGCCACCGCCGCCACCACGGCCGGCAGCACCTCGCCCGGCGACCCGACCGCGTCCAGCCGCCGCCCCACGTCGGCCAGCACCTCGTACGGGTCGTCGCGCCGGCCGTAGAAGAGCCGGTCCACCAGCCGCTGGATCCACCGGCGCACCGGGGTGAAGCCGACCGCGACCGCGACCGCGGCCACCCCGAAGCCGACCCGCTCCGACGCCAGGGCCGCCCCGAGCAGGGCGAGGACCACGTAGCCGCCGACGAGGGTGACCGTCACGGCCGCGTACACCGCGGAGCGCCGGACGATCGAGTCGATCGCCCAGAGCCGGTAGCGCAGCACCGGGATCGCCAGCGTGACCACGAACAGGATGCTGTCCAGCCCGTCGACGACCGGGCTGAGGCGCTCGGTGACCGCGAGCGGGAACAGGGCCAGCGCCGCCACCACCCCGGCGGCCCGCCACTTGAGCTGCTGCCGTTCGATGCCGGTGGCCCGCCAGCACCGCACCACCACGCCGATCCCGGCGACCAGGCCGAGCAGCACGACGACCGGTGCGAGCACGATCGACCCGTCGGCGATGGCCGCGACCGGCGTCCCGTGCGTCAGCGGGTTGTGCAGCGGGCGACCCGGGGCCAGCTCGGCCAGCGGCCGGTCGGCCAGGATGCCGCCGACCACGACCACGGTCGTGCCGGCGATCAGGGTCCGCTCCAGCCGGCGCCCCCACCGGCCGGTCGGCCGCCCGGACGGGAACCGGACGTTGACCAGCCCCTGCACGGCGATCGGCACGAACGCGAGACCGGAGGTGGCCAGCCCCCAGGCCACCCAGGGCCCGGTGTGCCCGTGCCGGACCGCGACGGCGGCCGGGCCGGCCGTGGCCAGCAGGAGCACCTGCGACCCGGCCGCCCCGGCCAGCAGCCACCCGAACGGCAGGTCCGGCCGGCGGGAGATCAGGAACGCGCCGGCCAGCCCGTACGGCGGGATCGTGCACAGCGCCTGGACCAGGCCGCTGCGCAGGTCCGGCTCCAGGTCCGGGACCAGGGCCAGGATCGCGGCCGCGGCCACCGCACCGACCACGGTCACGAGCACGGCGGCGATCGACCAGCGGGCCGGGTGGCGCGCGCCGGTCGGACCGGGGAGGGCGATGGTGGCGATGGGGTGACGATCCCGCCGCCGACCGGACCGGCGCAACGGATCCGGCTCCCGCGCCGACGGGAGATCGTCCCGGCGTCCCGGGATCGCCGACTCTGTCCGCGGGTCGGGCCGGGAGCCGAGCCTGGTGCCGTCCATCCCGCACCACCACCGAGGAGACACCATGAAGGCCATCCGCTGGGCCGCCGTCGCGGCCACCACCCTGATGTCGCTGATGAACGTGCCGGTCGTGTTCGAGGGCGACAGCGACGAGATCGCGACCCCGTTCGCCGTCGTCATCGCGATCGTCGGCATCGCCGGCCTGGTCGCCGCCTACGGCCTGGCCCGCCGGCTCCCGTGGGGACGGCCGGCCGTGCTGGCCATCGGCGTGCTCAACGTCGCCGGGGCGGTGCTCGCCCTGGCCGACGGCTGGGACGGCGCCGTCATCGGGCTCGTCGTCAGCGTGCTGGCGCTCGGCCTCGGCGTGCTGACCGGGACCGAGCGGGCCCGCGCCACCGCCCTGGGCTGACCCCCCGGCGTACACCGGACGGATGACACGGATAGCCGGTGACCGTTCGGGGCCGTAGCGTCACGTCTGGTCACGGCAGGACGAGGAGGACAACGATGTCCGGTTTGCTGCGCAGGCTCGCGCTGGTCGGTGTCGGAGCCCTCGGGCTGGGCCTGGTGACCGGTCCCGCACCGGCCCAGGCCGCCGCCTGCGTCCCGGCCCAGGTCGTCGCCAACCCCGGCTTCGAGTCCGGCGCCACCTCGTGGACCGCCAGCGCCGGCGTCATCGGCGCCGCCACCGCGAGCCAGCCCGCCCACGGCGGCACCAACCGCGCCTGGCTGGACGGCTACGGCACCACCCACACCGACACCGTCAGCCAGTCGGTCACGCTGCCGGTCGACTGCACCAGCGCCAGCCTCGCGTTCTGGCTGCACATCGACACCCGGGAGACCGGCACCACCGTCTTCGACCGGCTCACGGTCGCGCTCGGCGGCACCACGGTCGCGACGTTCTCCAACGTCCAGGCCGCGACCGGCTACGTGCAGCGGACCGTGGACGTGTCCGCGTTCGCCGGGCGGACCGTGGCGCTGAGCTTCACCGGGACGGAGGACGCCAGCGCGCAGACCAGCTTCGTGCTCGACGACCTGGCGCTGAGCGTCTCCGGCGGCACGACCCCGCCGCCCCCGCCGCCGTCGACCACCCGCACCCCGGACAACCTGGCCTACACGGTCAACCTCAGCAGCGACGCCACCGGCGCGACCTGGACCGGCACCGAGCGGGTCAGCTTCACCAACGTCTCCGCGACCGCGCTGTCCGAGGTCTACCTGCGGCTGTGGGACAACTTCCACGGCACCTGCCCGACCAACCAGCCGATCAAGATCAGCAACCTGACCGGCGGCACGCTGGGTGCGCTGGAGGTCGGCTGCACCGCGGTCAAGGTGACGCTGCCGGCCGCGCTGGCGCAGGGCCAGTCGGGCACGCTCGCCTTCTCGGTCTCGATCGCGGTGCCCAACGGCTCGGACCGGTTCGGCCGCTCCGGCCCGTACGCCTACATCGGCAACGCGCTGCCGGTGGTCGACGTCCGCGACGGCGCCGGCTGGCAGCTCTCGCCGTACACGAACAACGGGGAGGCGTTCTACACGCTGGCCGCGAACTGGACCGTCACCCTGGACCACCCGACCTCGCTGCTGACCCCGGCGACCGGCACGTCGACGGAGGCGCCGGGCGCGGCCGGGCGGACGGTGACCACCGCGACCGCGACCAAGGTCCGCGACTTCGCCTGGGCGGCCGGGCCGTTCAACCGGTCCTCCACCACCAGCGCGGCCGGCACCAGGGTCAACACCTACTGGACGAGCGCCATCAGCGCCGCCACCGCGGCCTCGCTGCAGAGCACCAGCGCCAACGCCCTGGACCAGCACGCGAGCCGCTTCGGCGCCTACCCGTACGGCGAGGCCGACGTGGTCCTGGACAACACGTTCTGGTTCGGCGGCATGGAGTATCCGGGCTTCGTGCTCGACTCGCCCAGCGCCACCGCGGCCATCCACGAGCTCGCCCACCAGTGGTGGTACGGGATCGTCGGCGACGACGAGTACGCCAACCCGTGGCTGGACGAGTCCTTCGCCGACTACTCCACCGACCTGGTCCGGGGCGTGGACGGCACCGGCTGCTGGGCGCCGACCTGGCAGTCCACGGCGGAGCGGATCTCCAACCCGATGTCGTACTGGGACGCGCACCCGACCCGCTACAGCACCGTCGTCTACGGGTACGGCATGTGCATGCTGCACGAGCTGCGGCGGGCCATCGGCGCCACCGCGATGACGGGTCTGCTGCGCAACTACGCGGCGTCGCACTGGTTCGGCGTGTCCACCCCGGCCGACTTCAAGGCCGCGGCCCAGGCCGCGACCACGGTCGACCTGACCTCGTTCTGGACGACGCACCGGGTGTGACTTAGTCACGATTGTCAGACGTTTCGGTCTCACCGGGTCGTACGTGCCGGTTCGGATGGTTCGCTACGGAGATGGAGTTCCTGCTCCTGGGTCCGATCGAGGTCCGCGACGTCCGCCGGCGGGTCGCCGCGGGCGGGCCGCAGGCCGAGAAGGCGCTGGCCGTGCTGCTGCTCGCGGCCGGCCAGCCGGTCGACCTGGACACGCTGACCGAGGCGCTGTGGGACGGCGCCCCGCCGCGGACCGCCGTCCACCAGGTGCACAAGCTCATCGGCGGGCTGCGGCGGCGCTTCCCCGGCATGATCGAGACCGACGGCCGCGGCTACCGGCTCGGGCTCGGGCCGCACACCCTGGAC
>DATINN010000442.1:0-2334 GCA_035474175.1 Mycobacteriales bacterium
GTCGCGGGGTGGGGCGGCGGTTCTGGCGGGTCTGGGCCGGCGAGTCGCTGTCCGGGGTGGGCGACGCCGTGTTCCTGGTGGCGTTCGCGTGGGCGGTGCTGGCGGCGACCGGCTCGGCCGGGGTGCTGGCCGGGACGCTGATCGCGGGCGCGGTGCCGCGCGGGATCCTGCTGCTGGTCGGCGGGGCGGTGGTGGACCGGGTCTCGGCCCGGGCCGCGCTCCTCGGCGCGCACCTCGTCCGCGGCACCGTGATCGGCGCGCTGGCAATCGCGGTCGCGGCCGGCACCCGGCCGTGGGTGTTCGTCGCCGCCGCGGTCGCGGTCGGGGCGGCGGACGCGTTCGCCGGGCCGGCCGGGGTCGCGGTGCTGCCGGCGCTGGTGCCGGCGCCGCAGCTGGCCCGGGCCAACGCGCTCGTCGCGACCGGCGAGCAGGTCGCCCTCTCGGCCGGGCCGCTGGCCGCGGGGGCGCTGATCGCGCTGGCCGGACCGGCGGTCGCGCTGGCCGTGGATGCCGGCACGTTCGCGGTCGCCGCGGTCACGGTGCTGGCCGCACCGGCCGTCCGGACCGCCGCCGACAGTCCTTTGTGGACGGACATCGGGGCCGGGCTGCGCTGGGCGGCGCGGACGGCCGAGGTCCGGGCCGTGCTGATCGTCGTGGCGGCGGCGACCCTGTCCTACGCCGGGCTGTTCGGGGTCGGGCTGCCGGCGCTGGCCCGCTCCACCGGCGGCGCGCTCGGGCTCGGGGTGCTGCTGTCGGCCTGGGGCGTCGGCCAGCTGGTGGGCTCGGTCGCGGCCGGCATCACCGGGCTGCCGCGGCGCTGGGGCCGGCTGATCGGCCTGATGAGCCTGGCCGAGGCGGCCGTCTTCACCACCGTCGGGCTGACCCGCGAGGTCGCGGTGGCGGCGGTGCTGCTGGCGCTGCTCGGCGTCGGGGTGGCGTACACGCAGGACGTCGCGCTGCCGACCTGGTTGCAGACCCGGACGCCGCCGGACCGGCTCGGCCGGACCAGCAGCCTGCTGCACCTGGCCCGGACGGCGCTGGAGCCGGTGTCGCTGGCCGGGACCGGCCTGCTGGCCGCGGTCGACGTCCGGCTCGCGTTCGCCGCGGCCGCCGTCCCCGTCCTCGCCACCGGGGCCTGGCTCCTCGCCACCCCCACCACCCGCGCCCTCGGCACGGCCCCACCCGGTGCCGCTACTCCTCGACCGTGAAGCCGGCCTCGGACGCGAGCCGGGGGGCGAAGGCGACGGCCTGGTCCGTGGTCACCCGGGCGCCGCGCAACGTGAGCAGCCCGCGGGCCGCGCCCAGCCGGGACCCGCGCAGGTCGCACCCGTCCGCCGCCGTCGCCGCGAACTCGGCCCCGTCGAACGTGCAGTCGGTGAAGATCACCGCCGACAGGTCCCCGCCCACGACCGCGTCGGCGAACGTGCACCCGTCGAAGACGACCAGCCCCCGCACCCGGCTGATCCGCAGCGTCGCCGCGTCGAGCCGGCAGCCGGACAGGTAGACGTCCTGGGCCAGGTCGACCGACAGCCGCAGCCCGAGCGCCCGGCAGTCGAGCAGCTCGACCTGCCGCATCGTGACCGCCTGCCACACCGCCGCGGACAGGTCGCAGCGGCGCAGCACCGAGTCGATCAGGGACAGCGGCGAGCGCCGCGTCTCGGACAGGTCGAGGCCGTCGTACCCGGCCCCGACCGCCATCTCCTCGGCCAGCTCGTCCGCCGGCTCCGGGTCACCCGACGGGCGGCGCAGCCGGCGCTTCTCCCCCGCGTCCCGCCAGAGCGCGGCCGGGCTCACCGGCCGCGGCGGTCCCGCAGCTTCGCCAGCGCCTCTTCCAGGATGGCCTCGCCGTCGGCGTCGGAGCGGCGCTCCCGCACGTACGCCAGGTGGGTCTTGTACGGCTCGTTGCGCGGGGCGGGCGGCGGCGCCTGCTCGCTCTGCCCGGCCGGCAGCCCGCACCGCGGGCAGTCCCAGGTGTCCGGGACCGCCGCCTCCTCCGCGAACGCCGGGCGCGTCTCGTGCCCGTTGGCGCACCAGAACGGGATGCGGCGCCGCGGCGCGGACTCGCCGCGCTCGGCCTCCCCCATCGGGCCGGCCCCGACCCTGCTGCCCCGGATGGCCAGGCGGCACCGGTCGCCCGCGGCTGGCAGAGCGTGCAGTCCTTCCTTGAGGGCGACAGCGAGCTCGGCCTGGCGCCGGCCCCTCCCGGGGTCACCGCGTTCGCCGTCCGGGACTTCGACGGCCAGCTCACCGGCCTGGTCACCCGGAGCCAGCTGAGTGCGGTGCCCCGCACCCGCCGCCCGGTGACCCGGCTCTCCCAGGCCGCCACCCCCGTGG
>DATINN010000443.1:0-2992 GCA_035474175.1 Mycobacteriales bacterium
CCGGAAATGCCCCCAGAAACGCAGTGATGCCCCGGACCATCAGGTCCGGGGCATCACGTTGCTGTTCTCTCTGCGACCCCGACGGGACTCGAACCCGCGGCCTCCGCCGTGACAGGGCGGCGCGCTAACCAACTGCGCTACGGGGCCAGAACATGGTCGTGCTGACCGAGAGATGACGGTACCAGACCCCGCGCGCCGGTTCCGTCGAGGGCGAGACGGCCAGGCCCTGCGCGGCGGTCCACCCCGTGCGGACGCCGGGCCCATGCGACGGCCTGGACCCCGGGCCTGGGAGGGCGGACCGGCCCGAGCGAGCTGCGCTCAGGGGAGGAGGACTGTCTTGCCGATGGTCGTGCGGGACTCCATGGCTTCGTGGGCGGCGGCGGCCTCCGCGAGCGGGAACGTCGTGGTCACCGGGGTCCAGGGCTGGACCAGCGCCGCGGCGGCCAAGCCCTGCAGGCCGCCGGGCCGGGTCGCCATCCGGGCGCCGATCGAGCAGGAGACGGTGAGGCCGAGGCGGTACAGGTCCCAGACGCCGAAGTCGAACGGCGCGCCGGAGGACCAGCCGAAGAGGACCGCCCGGCCGCCGGGGCGTACGCGCTCGAACAGGGCCCGGCCGATCGGCCCGCCGGTCCCGTCCAGCAGCACGGTCGCGTCCGGCACCTGGCCGATCCACCCGGGCTCGGAGTAGTCGATCACCAGGTCCGCGGTGACCCGCGCCGCCTTCGCCGGGCCGCCGGCCAGGCCGACGACCATCGCTCCCGCCGTCTGTGCGGCCTGGCAGAGCAGTGTGCCGAGTCCGCCCGCGGCGCCCGGGATCAGCACGACGTCCGAGGGGCGGAGGCGGGCGTCCTCCAGGATCGCCAGCGCCGTGCGGCCGGTGCCGACCAGCGCGACCGCGTCCGGGAAGGACAGCTGCGCCGGCACCGAGTGCACCGAGGACGCCGGCGCGACGGCGAGCGAGGCGTAGCCGCCGCCGCCCGGCCCGAGGTGCGCGACCACGCGCTGACCGGAGCCGGCGAGCACGCCGGCCACCTCCCGGCCCGGCGTGCACGGCAGCTCCGGCAGCGGCGGCCCCGGCTGCCTGCCTTCCCGCAGCGACGCGTCGATCAGGTGCACCCCGCAGGCCGCGACCTCGATCAGCACCTCGTCCGGCCCGGGCACCGGGTCCGGCACGTCCTCCTCGTACCGCAGCGTCGACGGCCCGCCGAACTCGTACTGCCTGATCGCCCGCACGGATCCGACCGTAGGACCCCGGCGCCGGTCGCGGTCAAGGGCCGAGCGGCCGCTCATCACGCCCGGTGATAGCTTGAGAAACGTTTCCCGAGCCCGGTATCCCGAGGTGAGCACCGTGACGACCAGCGACACCTACCGCGAGGAACCGGACGTCTACGCCGCGTCCCGGGACACCACCGAGGGCGCCGTGCACACGATCGCGGGCGGCGACTGGGACCAGTTCCTGGCCGAGGCCGCCGGCGAGGACCGCATCGCGCTCAACTTCGGCCCGCAGCACCCGTCCTCGCACGGCGTGCTCCGGATCGTGCTGGAGCTCGAGGGCGAGACGGTGATCAGCGCCCGCCCCGTCATCGGCTACCTGCACACCGGCATCGAGAAGAACACCGAATACCGGACCTGGACGCAGGGCACGACCTTCGTGACGCGGATGGACTACCTGTCCCCGTTCTTCAACGAGGCCGCCTACTGCATGTCGGTCGAGCGGCTGCTCGGCGTCGAGGCGCCGGCCCGGGCCCAGACCATCCGCATCATCCTGATGGAGCTCAACCGGATCTCCTCCCACATCGTCAGCCTGGCGGCCGGCGGCATGGAGATCGGCGCGCTGACCGCGATGACCATGGGGTTCCGCGAGCGCGAGCAGATCCTCGACGTGTTCGAGCTGATCACCGGCCTGCGGATGAACCACGGCTTCATCCGCCCCGGCGGCATCGCCCAGGACCTCCCGCCCGGCGCCGAGTCCTCGATCCGGCAGCTGGTCAGCTACCTCGACGGCAAGCTGCCCGAGTACGACAAGCTGCTCACCGGCCAGCCGATCTGGAAGCGCCGCCTGCAGGGCGTCGGCTACCTCTCCGTCGAGGGCTGCCTCGCGCTGGGCGTCACCGGCCCGGTGCTGCGCTCGGCCGGCCTGCCCTGGGACCTGCGCAAGACCGAGCCCTACCTGGGCTACGAGACGTACGACTTCGAGGTCCCGACCGCGACCGAGGCCGACAGCTTCGCCCGCTACCTGCTCCGGCTGGAGGAGATGCGCCAGTCGCTGCGGATCGTCACCCAGGCGCTGGACCGGCTGGAGCCGGGGCCGGTCATGGTGGAGGACCGCAAGATCGCCTGGCCGGCGCAGCTCGCGCTCGGGCCGGACGGCCTCGGCAACTCCCTCGACCACGTCAAGAAGATCATGGGTCAGTCGATGGAGTCGCTGATCCACCACTTCAAGCTGGTCACCGAGGGCTTCCGGGTGCCGCCGGGCCAGGTCACGACCCAGATCGAGTCGCCCCGGGGCCAGCTCGCCTACCACGTGGTCTCCGACGGGGGCACCCGGCCGTTCCGCGTGCACGTGCGCGACCCCGGGTTCATCAACCTGCAGGCGATCCCGGCGATGACCGAGGGCGGGCTGCTGGCCGACCTGATCCCGGCGCTGGCCTCGATCGACCCGGTCATGGGCGGCGTCGACCGCTAGGCCCGCCGGAGCGTCCCGGCCAGCACCTCGCGTACGGCGTCGGCCTGCTCGACCAGGTAGAAGTGCCCGCCGGGGAAGACCCGCAGGTCGAACGCCCCGCTGGTCCGCGCCGCCCACTCCGCGGCCTGGGCCGGGTCGACCACCGGGTCGTCGTCGCCGGTCAGCGCCGTGACCGGGCAGCGCAGCCGCGGCGAAGGTCCAATCGCATTTGTAATCCCGGTCGAAGCCGAATTCGTGGCCGCCGCAACCATCGCCGCGGTCCCGTTCGTTCCCGCCCCTGTTTGAATCGCGGTGGCATTTGAGGTT